>JBIOUY010000056.1:0-8926 GCA_044867445.1 Gemmatimonadales bacterium | reverse complement strand
TCGGCAACTGGGCTGCAAGGAGTGGCACTGCGATCACGGCGGGCGGATTGTTACATCAGCTAACGGCTAACGGCTAACGGCTAACGGCTAACAGCTAACAGCTAACAGCTAACAGCTAACAGCTAACGGGATCCTCATCCCGAGCACCGCGAGGGATCCGGCAGGCAAGCATGGAATCCGGACCAGATCCCTCGCCCTCCCCCTCGCTCTGCTCGGGGTCGGGATGAGGACCAGGGCGGGTGGGCGTGAGCACAACCACTCCTCATCCGACTCCAAGCATAGGGGGAGGGATCTAGTCGTCGTCCTTGGGATTCCAGCTTTCTGCAAGATCCAACCAACCTGCGTTGACCGACCTCCACCAAACGGATCTTCTTCTCTCGTGACCAGCCTTTGATCTGGTGCACCCGATCGAATGCGGCTCGGGCACTCGGCGTCTCTTCGAGGTACACGAGGCGTGTGACATTGTAGCGTCGAGTAAAGCCAGGCACCTGACCGAGCCGGTGTTGATGGATGCGGCGGAGTAGATCACGAGTCACTCCGATGTAGAGCACCCGAGAGTGACTCGCCAGGATGTATACGAAGAAGCGCAGGCGTGCCATCAGGCCACGCTAGGTTCTTACCGCAACTGGCCGTCAAATCATCATGGGGAGTAGATCCCTCGCCATCCCCTCACTACGCTCGGGGTCGGGCTCGGGATGAGGAGGACTTCTATCAGCTGTTAGCTGTTAGCCGTTAGCTGTCAGCTGTTAGCACTTAGCTGTTAGCTGTCAGCTGTTAGCCCTTAGCTGTCAGCTAACCCTTAGCTGTCAGCTGTTCCGGCGGCCTCACCCCGCCGGAGCCCGCCACCTGCACCAGCCACCAAGGGAAGAAACACGCCAGCTGGATCACCCGGCCGCTAATGGCGATCGCGAGCGAAGCCTCGGCCGGCACCCGCGCCAGCAGCAGCAGCCCAACGAACACCACCTCGAACACCCCCAGCCCGTCCAGGGAAATCGGCAGCCGCGAGATCAGCATGGCCAGCGGAAAGACGCCCAGCAGGACCAGGGCGTTGACCGGGACGCCCAGACCCTGAGCCAGGACCCAGGGGAGGGCCACCGCGAACATCTGCTCCAGCAAGGTAAGCCCGCCGAACGCCCCGATCGTACTCCGGGCAGCGCCCAGCGAGCGATACGCGGCGGCCATCCGGGTGAGCCGCGCCACGAGCTTCGAGTCGCGCACCCGTGCCGGGAGCAGCCTTATCGCGTCGCCGGTGAACGACGCGCGCAACGACAGCCAGATGAGCCCCAGAGTGCCCGCGAGCACGGCCGCACCGAGGTAGAACGCCCGATCGTACGTGGCATCCAGCACTCCGGTCGAGCGCAGGATCAGGAGGCTCGCGATGCCGAGGACCAGGGCGGCGACGAAGCCGACCAGTCGCTCCACGATGATTGATGCAACCGCGTCCGCGCCCCTGATCCCCCGCCGCATCACCAGGACCGCACGGATCGCATCGGCCCCTACCGTCCCCGGAAGCACCGAACCCCACAGCATCGCAGCGCAGTAGATCACCATCCCGCGGAGCAGGGGCAGACGATAGCCCTGGGAGCTGAGGAGCAGCGTCCACTTGTAGGTCATCAAGGCACGGTCGAGGGTGACGGCGGCAACCGCGAGCAACAGGTAGGTGGGCTGGAACCCTTTCAGAATGCGCCCGACCTGCGGCAGGTCCACGACGTAGACCAGCAGCAGGACGACGAGCAGAATGGAGATGGCGACCCGGAAAGCAAGCTTCAGCTGCTTTCCCACTAGCTCCGGAGCCTCGGCTGGAACGCCTCCGGGTTGGATATCCCCGCGACCGTCCCCGTCACCGGCACGACCTGATCGAAGACGGCCAGCGTGAGCCGCGCAGTTTCTCGCCAGGTCAGCTCCTGCGCGCGTTTCAGTCCCTTCTCCCGCATCTCCCGGCGAAGCTCCTCCGAGCCGGTCACCTCCCTCAGCGCCCGGGCCATGTCCTCCTCGTCCCGGGGATCGACCAGCCTCGCTGCCCCCCCGGCGACCTCCGGGCAGGCGCAGGTACCGGGCACAATCGCAGGGCAGGCGGTGGCGAGCGCCTCCAGAATGGTGATGCCGAAGCTTTCGCACAGAGTAGCAAGGAAGAAGCACGCTGCTGCCTGATACGCCAGATGGATCTGGTTGTTTCGCAGGAAGCCGACGAAGATCACGTCCGCCAGGTCCGCGTCGGAGAAGCCATGCGCCCGAAGGTATTCCTCAATGCGAAAGCCCACGACGACGAGAGGCAGTGACCCTCCTTGCTGCCGGTAGAGTCGGTACGCTCGGATCAAGCGTTCGTTGTTGCCGCCGGGGTACATTCGCAGCTTGCGCTGGGCTCCGTGGTGGGCCCGGGCGACCGTCAGGATGAACCGATCCGGGAGCCGGTGCTCCGCTCGGAATTGGGCCAAGGCTGCCGGGTCGCGGTTGGGGGTGAAGTTGGGGCCGACCCCAGCATAGGTGACCACCGATCGGCTCACGTCGATGTTGGTATACTTGGCGAGATCGTCCAGCGTCGCCTGGGAAATGGCCAGCGTCCGCGCCGCCTTCCAACTGTAGAGCGGCAGCATCAGCCGGATGTAGAGGTTGTCCCACCAGGGATAATTGGACGGGTTGACGTACCAATCCGAGCCTTGCAGCACGAAGATGCAGGGTCGGCGGGTCAGCAAGGGAATGGAAAACTTCGGATTGAAGATCAGGTCGACGTCAAACTTGCGTGCGGCGACAGGCACGGAGATCTGGTCCCAGTAGAGTTTCCGCCGTGCCGGCATGATGTAGGGCTCGGCATTGGGGAACTCGCGGAACAGATCGCGAGACTTCTCGGACATCAAGAAGATGATGTAACGGGTAGCGCGATCCAGGGATAGGATCTCGTGGACCAGGCGTTGGGAATACACCCCTAATCCGTCGTCCTGATCCAACAACCGCCCCATGATGCCGATCGTCCGCCGCGACATCCAGTCTCTCCTTACTGCATGCGTCCCCTCAATGCGCCAGATTTTGCATCTGGGCGAATCCAAAGACCTTCCTGCCGACCAGGGTCAGCACGTTCGCCCGCCCGCTGCCTGGCAGCAGGCGTATCCAATCGCACTTGAGGCGGCCAAATACTGGAATCGGCAGGCTTCGGTCTTTCGCGGCGCCATAGTCCAAGGCGACACCAAACGCAACTTGAATGCCGGAGTCGCGGGCCAGTTCCAGAGACACCCTGGAGCCCAGCATCCAGGGATAAGCAAGATACTTCGGGGCGTATCCCAGATGGGAGACGAACTCCTCCCGACTGCGCTCGAACTCCGATTGTATCAGTCGCCGGAGCGCCGCGGACGTCATGAAGCTGCCATGCAACCGGGCTGCCCTTTCTCGATGGAACTGCCGCAGGCGCCGCTGCCAGCCGGCCTGCGCGAAGAAGTCGCGACCGCCGCTGCCCTCTACCAATTGCTGACAGGCCGTCGCCAGCTCGGCGCTCTCCAGGTAGCGACGCTCGGCCGAGAGCAGAGGCGTGGCTGGGTAGATGGGGGTGCCTATCGGCGGCGGGCCCAGTTGTTCGGAGCTGTCCGTTCCCCGCATGGGCCAATCGTATATGTCGTAGCGGAGCAGCGCCGCGGGGTTGGCGAAGCCTGCCAACGCCTCATCGGTAAAGACCAGCGCGTGACGGTGAGCATGCGATTGGACCTCGATCAGACCCGAATCCACGCAGCTCCGCAGTTGCGCCCACGACATGAACAGATCAGTGCCGGCGGGCCGCGCGGCGGGATCGCTGACCCAATGGCTGGGGGCGAACAGCACCGCACGCGCGCCGCGCTCCTGGAGCAGCGGCAGCGCCACCTGCCAGAAGCTCTTTCGGGCATCATCGAAGGTGAGCAGGACACTGCGCCCCGGAGTAGTCTTCCCGGACGCCGCGCCCAGGAATTCCTCGAGACCCAAGGTTCGGTAGCCATTGTGCTGCAGGAAGTCCAAGTCGCGGGAGAACTGGCGCCACTCGACGTCATGGTAAGTGAATACGGGAATCTCGTTCCGCCCCAAAGGCAGGCCGAAGACGAATCCCGGATAGTGAGTCCGGAAGACTCGCCCCACGCTTCGCGCCATGCGGCCTGCAGGACTCATGCGTGCCACCTCAAGTGGACTGCCTTCCAGGTCAGTATGCGTGCGGATAATAATTCATGCTACATCAAAGCTCACCGAGAGCGGTGATCCGGCACACTATGTTAGGGCGGCATCTCGGAGCGAGCCTGGTGGCGAGAACGGCCGGGGAGAGTTCTATGGACGAGACACTGGCAGAGGGACTGCATCGCCGGCTGTACCTGGGACTTCAGCGCCTGAGGGGCCGACCGGTCGGCACCTTCATCAGGCGGCTGCAAGAGTGGGAGAAGCTGGATAGAGCTGCCTTCAACCACTTGGCCAGCACTCGCCTACAGGACACCTTGAGATACGCCCAGAGCCGAGTTCCGCTGTACGCCACAGGGGCTTGGCAGGCAGCCCTCTCCCGCTCTGACCCGCGGAATATACAAAACTGGCCCGTGCTCGAAAGAAAGCTGGTTGTCACGAGCCAGGCACAGCTCCTCGCCCGCGGACAGCCGCGGGGTACCTTCTACCGCCACAGCTCGGCGTCCAGTGGTGAACCGTTGCGGGTGGCCTTCAGCCCGCAAGCCGCGGCATGGAGTTGGGCAAACGAGTACCGGGCTATGCTCTGGTATGGAGTGGCGCCCGGTGCCAAGACCCTGATGATGTGGGGTAGCAGCCACCCCGTCCTGGATTGGATCCGGAACTGCAAGGTTTTCCTCACCACGGAGCTGACTCAGGCACGATTAGAAGAGGCGGCGCAGTACCTGATAGAGGAGCGTCCCACCCTGTTCGTCGGACTCCCTTCGGCCGCGGCGCGGTTGGCGCGATTCGTCCGGGCGACCTACCCCGACGTGCCGCGTCCCGTCGTGCCCTTTGTGAAGCTCGGCGGTGAGCAGATCTATCCCTTCGAGCGAGACGAGGTTGAGAGACACCTCGGCGCCAAGGTCGTCGAGTTCTATGGATCCACCGAAATGGGCGCCATCGCGGCGCAGTGTCCTGAAGGATCCCGGCATGTCTTCGCGGAGCACGTGCACCTGGAAATTCATCGCGACGGGCAACCGGTTCCTCCCGGCCAGTTCGGCGATATCGTGCTCACCTCGCTCGACAATCGGGCGATGCCGCTGGTCCGGTGTCGCATTGGTGATCGGGGCCGGCTCTCTCCCGATCCGTGCCGCTGTGGGAGACCGCATCCCGTGCTCGCCGAGCTGGTGGGTCGCGCGGCAGACCTGTTTCTGGCCGCCGATGGCAGCCTGGTCCACGGCTCGGTGCTGGGGCAGGGACTCCAGTCGTTCCTCTCCACGGCCCCACCCGGCGCCATCGGCCAGGTGCTCTTCCAGCAGGTGGATGAGCGGAGCTGGAAGGTGCTGGTGGAGAGTCGGGACCGCCTCGACGGGACTCTGTCCGCCGGGCTCAGGGAGGTAGTGCGAACCGCTCTGGGGAAGGAGTGCCAGGTGGAGGTCGAGCAGGTCGCCGTGATTCCCCGAGAGGCTTCGGGGAAGTTTCGCTACTACCGATCGGCGACCAATCCCGTTACGGCTAACAGCTAACGGCTGACGGCTAACGGCTGACGGCTAACGGCTGACGGCTGAGCGATAGGGTGAGGAACTAGTGAACGGGAGTGGCAAAGTGACCGTCAGGGATTGGCGTTTTAGGCTGTTAGCCGTTAGCCGTTAGCTTTTAGCTGTTAGCCGCTAGCTGTTAGCCGCTAGCTGTTAGCCGTTAGCTGTTAGCCGTTAGCCGTTAGCTGTTAGCCGTTAGCTGTTAGCCGTTAGCTGGGGTTCCCTGTGGCTGAGCCCAAATCAGCGAAGAAGCCTGCCCGTCGCGCGAAGAAGAAATCCCAGGCCGAACCCCGCTCCCGCGGGCTCGAGGCCGATCGACTCGCCTCGGGACCGGTGCCCCAAGCCGTGGTCAGCCTCCAGGAGCGAATCACCCGTGAGGGTGGGAGCGTCCTGGCCACCTACCGAGAACCGTTAGGGGGCAACTGGCAACTGCTCGCGAGCCTGCCCATCGATTCCGTCGAGCCCACCCCCTTCCAGCGTGACCTCTCCGATTCCCATGTGACCCGTCTTGCCTCAGCCATTGAGCGGCTGGAGCGCTACCTCGATCCGCTGGTGGTGGTACCGGCGGAGGACGGAGGCTACTGGACGCCCAATGGCAGTCACCGGCTGGCCGCGCTGCGGCGCCTGGGCGCCAAAGCGGTGATCGCGCTGGTGGTGCCGGAGATGGAAGTCGCGCACCGAATCCTCCTGCTCAACACCGAGAAGGCCCACAACGTCCGGGAACGCGCACTGGAAGTCTCCCGGCTGGCGGCTGGGCTCGCCGACCTGGACAATCGCCCGGAGCAGGAGTACGAGGCGGAGTTCGAGGAGCCGGCGCTCCTCACCTTGGGCTTCTGCTACCAGAAGAACGGCCGCTTCGCGGGCGGAGCCTACCATCCGGTGCTCCGGCGGATCGACCAGTTCCTGAGCTCCCCGCTTTCCGAGAGTCTGAAAGTGCGGCAAGAGCGCGCGGCTCGGCTGCTCGAGCTGGACGAGGCAGTGAACCAGGCGGTCCAGGCCCTCAAGGACCGCGGGTTCGAGAGCCCCTACCTCAAGACATTTGTGGTGGCCCGGATCAATCCGCTCCGCTTCAAGCGCGGCGCGACCGCCGATTTCGATGAGACCATCGACAAGATGCTCGCCTCGGCCCGCAAGTTCGACCCGGCCAAGATTCGCGCCGACCAGGTAGCGCAAGCCGCCGGCCCACCGGAAGAGCAGTAGGTCCAACGGCGGCACACTCACATTGTGGAGGAAAGAGCTCATGGATCGACTTGGACGCGCCTGGGTCGAGGCAGGAGTAGCCGCTGCTCTGGTGACGCTTTCGGCGGCCTGTGGTGGGGAGAAGCGCGAGACCGCGCTCAATCAGGCCGTGAAATCGGACAGCGCTGCACCGAGCGAGACGGCCGGGGCTAGGCCGACCCGCATCGGCGAGGTGGGTGACCTCAAACATCCGGAGTCGGCGCGCTACGATCCCGGCCTGGACGTCTGGTTCGTCAGCAACGTGAACGGCGACCCGAGCAAGAAGGATAACAACGGCTTCATCAGCCGAATCGCGGCCACGGGGAAGATGGATTCTCTCAAGTTCATCGCGGCCGGACGCAAGGGCGTGACGCTGAACGGCCCGAAGGGATTGGCAATCGTAGCGGACACGCTGTGGGTGGCGGACATCGATGCGGTACGCGCGTTCAACAAGCGCACCGGAGCTCCCGTCGCGAGCATCAACCTGGCGGGCAAGGTCAGGTTTCTGAACGATGCTGCCGCGGGGCCCGACGGGGTCTACTTCACCGATTCCGGCTTGAAGGGCGATGCGAAGGGTCAGCTCAACTACGTCGGCCCCGACCAGGTCATTCGGATCGGGCCGGACCGAAAGCCGACCTTTGTGCTCAAGACCGACAGTATCGGCGGCGCCAACGGGATCGCCTGGATGGCATCGCAGCGCAAGTTCGTGATCAACTCCTTCGGGAACAAGAACGTCTTTAGCTGGGCTCCCGGTGACAAGACGGCGACCGCCTTCGCCACCGGTCCGGGGTTGGCGGATGGGCTGGAAGTGCTCTCCGACGGACGGATCCTCATGTCGAGCTGGGCCGATTCCAGCCTGCTGGTGGTGGAAAACGGCAAGTCAGTTCCGCTCGCCACGGGCATCGCGTCTCCGGCCGACTTTGGTCTAGACGCCAAGCGGAACCGCGTCGCGGTCCCCATGATGATGGAAGACAAGGTGGAGTTCTGGGACCTTCCATCGAGCTCCACCGCCAACCAGTGAGGCCCCGATGACGGCCAACTCGCGCGCCTCACGACGAGGCGCGACGTCTCACGCGGCGGTTGCGGCGCTGGCGCTGCTGATCGGCGCGGCCGGAGCTCACTCGTTCAACCAACTTGCCGCGCCCGCTACCACCACGCATGGGGAATGGGTCCACTTCAAGCGAGGCGCCGATTCCATCCGGGCCTACATCGCCTACCCGGAGCGCAAGACCAAGGCGCCGGCCGTGATCGTGATCCATGAGATCTACGGCCTCACTAATTGGGAGCCCACGGTGGTGGATCGGCTGGCCAAGGAGGGCTACGTCGCCATTGTTCCCGATCTGCTTTCTTCCAAGCACGGCATCACCCCGCCGGACGCAGACTCGGGTCGAAAGCTGATCGCGACACTCGAGCCGGACCGGATCACCGCCGACCTGGACGCGACGTACGCATATGTGAACGGACTTCCCGCCGTGCTCAAGGATCGGGTGGGGACCATCGGGTTCTGCTGGGGTGGAGGTCAGAGCTTCCGCTATGCCACCAACAATCCGAACCTACGGGCGACAGTGGTGTGCTACGGACCCCCGCCGGATACTGCTGCCATGCGACGAATCAAGGCACCGGTGCTGGGTATCTATGGCGAGAACGACGCCCGGATCGACGCCTCTCTGCCCGACGTGAACGCCGCTATGGAGGCCGACGGGAAGACGTTCACCTATGAGGTATTCCCCGGCACCGGTCACGGCTTCCTCAAGCCAGGCCGCGAGGGCTCCGACGGGCCGCAGGTGGAGCGGGCATGGAAGCGGATCCTGGAGTTCTACCGGGCGCGACTGGGGGAGTGAGCGGGGTCCTCATCCCGAGCGGCATCCTCAATAGGAGCAACTTCCTCATCCTGAGCCCAGCGAAGGATCTGCTCCACGTTCCGTTTCCCCGGGCCAGATCCCTCGCTTCGCTGGTATGAATGGGATCTTGTCAAGGTGCCGCATCTCTGGTGTTCCTCCGGGGGGAGGCGAGGCCCGCGGCCCTGGCGACGATGATCCTGCTGGTATCCGCCGATTAGCGATCGG
>JBIOUY010000055.1:0-13088 GCA_044867445.1 Gemmatimonadales bacterium | reverse complement strand
CTCCAAGTACAAGGCCGCGCGGCATCCGTTCGCGAGCGGCGCCGAGGGCTGATCGTACAGTCCCGCCTGATCTGATGTTCGGCGAGGGGCGGCCCGCTGTCGGGGCGCCCCTCGTCTTTTAGGTGATTACCGAGATGTGGAAGGAGAAGTCTGCTCCGATGCGCAAGCTCTTGCTCCAGCTCGACACCTCCAGGTTGGCGAGCGTGTTCGACCAGGTCGTGGCCTACGACGCCGGCGCGGACGCGGTCCTGAGCTATGCCGGCGTCACTGAGGGCGACGTTCGCGATCTCATCCACGGCTGCATTTTTACCCGGGGCCCGAAGGATCTGCATAACACCGCCGTCTGGATTGGCGGCAACAACATGTCCGCCGGCGAGCAGCTGCTGGCGATCGCCCAGGACTCGCTGTTCGGACCGTTCAAGGTCTCCATCATGCTGGATTCCAATGGCTCCAATACGACGGCCGTGGCGGCAGTGGTGAACATCGAACAAACGGTGAGCGACGTTCGAGGCAAGCGCGCGGTGATCATCGCGGGCACCGGACCGGTTGGTCAGCGCGCGGCAGGATTGCTGGCCAAGGGGGGAGCTAAAGTTGTCATCACCTCCCGCAAGCCGGAGCAGGGAGATCGCGCGCGCCGCTCGATCGGCGAGCGTTTCGGGGTACACGTTGAGGCCGCGACAATGGCGGACTCTTCGCAGGCCGCCACGGTGCTCGAGGGCGCCGAGATCTTGCTCAATTCCGGTCCGGCCGGGGTCATGATGGTTCCGCGGGCCGCCTGGGCGAAGCGCAAAGGGCTGCTGGTGGCGGTGGATCTCAACGCGGTACCCCCGCTGGGAATCGAAGGAGTGGAGGTCAACGACGCCGCGGTAGATCGCGACGGAGTGAAGGTCTTCGGCGCATTCGGGATCGGCAACTTCAAGATGAAGATCCACAAGGCATGCGTGGCTTGCCTTTTCGATCGCAACGACCAGGTCTTCGATGCCGAGACCATCGCGGAGGTTGCCCGCAAGCTCGCCGACACATCGTGAGCCGATGCCCCGCGTCATTGGCATCGATCCCGGGACGGTCAGTCTCGACCTCTGTGGCCTGGTGGATGGCGAGCTCTACCTGGATGAGAGCTGGCCCACGGCCGAGCTGCTCGCTGCGCCAGAGCGCCTGGTTCAGCAACTTCGCGAACCCGGCCCGCCGGATCTGGTCGTTGGCCCGTCGGGTTATGGACTCCCCTTCCGCCGCATCGCCGAAGCCTCCGAGGACGACTTCCGGCTCGCTTTTCTGGCGGGTGCGGGTGAGTCGGGTGGCATCGGCGGCCTGAGGACTCTGGCCCGGAGATTGGGCGACTCGGATCTCCCGGTGTTCTTCATCCCGGGCGTTATCCACCTCGATACGGTTCCCGCGCAGCGGAAGCTCAATCGGGTGGACCTGGGGACGGCCGACAAGCTCTGCGCCGCAGCCTTGGCCATCCAGGACCAGCGCGAGCGGACCGGTCGTCCGCTCAATCAGATCAGTCTTATCCTGTTGGAGCTGGGCGGCGCCTTCACCGGAGGAGTCGCGGTTCGCGATGGCCAAGTCGTCGACGGAATCGGCGGAACCAGTGGGCCTCTGGGATGGCGCTCCGCGGGGGCGCTCGATGGCGAGGTGGCCTTTCTCGCCCAACGCATCACCAAGGAGATGCTCTTCCAGGGCGGCGTGGCATCAATAGTTGAGCGTGATCCTGACGCCGCGGACATGGCGCGTCGAGGGTACATCGAACACGCGGTGAAGGCAGTGCGACAGCTTCAGGTCTCGTCACCCACGGCAGACGAGGTTCTCCTCTCCGGACGGATGGCCGCAGATCCCGCGATCAGGGGCCCACTGATCGAGCTGCTGCCGGGACTCAACGTGCGGGGTCTCGACGGATTTGCGGCCGTGGCCAAACAGGGGGCTCAAGGAGCTGCTCTGATCGCCGACGGGCTCGCGGGAGGGAAGCAGCAGCCATTGGTGGAACGACTGCGGATTCGGCAGGCGCGAGGGACGGTACTCGACCACCTCCATGTGATTTCGCGAGGCGAGGCCGGCCGGCGGCTCGGTCTAGCTGGCCATGGTTGAGCGGCGGGTAATGATCGCTGGGGTAACCACACGGGCGCTGGCGACCTCCGCCGCCCGGAGTGGCTGGCAGGTGACGGCGGTCGATGGCTTCGGTGATCTGGACCTTCGCGCGGTGGCGACCGAGGTGATGGTAGTACGGGGCGGCGCACAGAGCTGCACCGCCGAGCTGGTCAGGACCCTGAGGACGGACTACGTGGCCTACACCTCGAACTTCGAAAACAATCCGGTGTCGGTCGCTCTCCTGATGAACGGCAGACGACTGTTGGGCAACCCCCCGGAGGTGCTCGCGAAGGCGCGCGACCCGGTGGGTCTGATGCGGACGCTCCGGCGGCAAGGGTTCGTTACTCCCGAAGCCAGAGGAACAGCTCCTTCTGGGCGCGCGCGGCCGGGTGAGTGGTTGCTCAAGCCGCGACGTTCGGGCGGAGGTCACGGGACCCGCATCTGGCGTCGGGGCCAAGTGGTATCTCGGACGCACTATCTCCAGCAGCGGATCCAAGGCATCCCGGGTTCGATCGTCTTCGTGTCGGATGGAGTCCGGGCGATGTCCTTGGGAGTCTCCCGCCAATTGGTGGGAGAGCGCCGCCTAGGTGCGCGGGGATTTCGCTATTGCGGAAGCCTTCTCGCAGCCGATCGCGCCTTCCCGCTGTTTCCCCAGCATGAACAGGTGGAGCAAATCGCCAGCGCTCTGGCGGAAGCGGCAGCGAGGGAGTTCAACCTGGTAGGCCTCAACGGTATCGATTTCATCGCCCAGCACGGCGTGCCCTATCCCATCGAGATCAATCCCCGCTATTCCGCTTCCATGGAGCTGCTCGAGCGCGCGCTCGGAATCCCCCTGTTTGAGCTGCACGCGAACGCCTGTCAAGGAAAGCTCCCGGGTCGGGTGTCGGTCGCGCGATCGCCGGCTCGGATCGCAGGCAAGGCGGTGGTCTTCGCTCGACGAAACGTGATCGTGGGCGACACTCAGGGCTGGCTCCTGATGGATACCATCGCTGATGTTCCCCATACCGGTGAGCGGATCACACGCGGTCATCCGATTTGTACCGTCTTCTGCGAAGGCAGCAGCGTCGAAGCCTGTCGTCGGATGCTGCTGCGGCGGGCGGATTGGGTGTATCGCTCGGTGGAGCCCAAGGTCCGAGGCGCCGCATGACGGCGCCGCGAACGGTCGAGCAGGTCACCTGCCTGGGCTGCGGCTGCGCCTGTGACGACCTCGCTGTCCGAGTGGAAGGAGGCCGGATCGTCGACATAGCGCCCCCTTGCCCACTGGGGCAGACATGGTTTGGTGACGGGATGGTTCCCGACAGGATATTGCGCGGCTCCGCGACCATCTCGCTCGACGAGGCGATCGCCGGTGCTGCCGATCTGCTATCGGAGGCAGCAGGGAAAGTCCTGGTCTATGTGGGAACCGACCTTACCACCCAGGCCCATCGGGTCGCGCTGGCGATCGCCGACCTGCTGGGCGCGGTCGTGGACCAGTCCACATCAGAGGCTGCTGCCGCGGGCCTGCTCGCGGCCCAGCGACGCGGGCGAGCGACGGCGACCTTGGGTGAGATCCGCAACCGGGCCGACACGGTCCTTTTTTGGGGAATCGATCCTTCTGTCCGCTATCCCCGCTATCTCTCGCGCTACGCACTCGAGCCGGTTGGAACCCACGTTCCTGGCGGCCGCCGGGCTCGTACGGTGATCGCGGTGAGCGTGGGAGCGGATCGAGCACCCAAGGAAGCGAACCTTCGAGTTGCATTGGAACCACAGGACGAAATCGCGGCCCTTTCGGTCCTGCGGGCCACCGTGCTAGGGAACACTCTGGGCGACCTGCCAGAACGCCTCCGCGCGGTCCCGGAGATCGCCCGACGACTGGCGGAGGCGCGCTACGCGGTGCTGGTGCACGAGGCCGAACCCAGCGACGAGGAGCGACACCCCTATAGGGCCGAAGGCCTCATCGCGCTGACTCAGGCATTGAATGGCTCGGCCAGAGCGGCGCTTAGCAGCCTCCGCGCGGGGGGAAACCGCTCGGGAGTCGAATCGGTGCTGACCTGGCAGACCGGGTACCCCATGGCGGTGGACTACTCCGAAGGCTTTCCCAGGTACGCTCCCAGCTCTCGTGGCCTGGTACAGCTGACTCAAGGTGGCTTCGGCGCGGCCCTGGTGGCTGGCTCGGCCGCCGGTCTCGCCCCTGCTGCTATTGAAGCCCTGTCACGAGTCCCGAGCGTGGTCATCGGCCCGAGAGCAAGTGAGGCACCGCTCGGCTCCAGGTTCACCATAGACACCGGGGTGGCCGGCATTCACGAGGCGGGGACGGCCTACCGCATGGATGAGGTCCCGCTGCCGTTGCGCCCACCGCTTTCCGGGCCGCGTTCGGCGACAGCGACCTTGTCCGCCCTGCTCCCGGCCTTACGAGCTCGGCGAGTGGGGAGGCAAGCATGAGCCGAGCCGAACGGCTGCGAATAACCGGAGGCACGGTCCACGATCCGGCGAATGGGGTGGACGGCGAGGTTCGCGACATCTGCATCGAAGCCGGGCGCATCGTCGCGGAGCTTCCGCCCGGGGCGCCGACCCTGGACGCCAAAGGCATGGTGATCATGCCCGGCGGTGTCGACATTCACTCTCATTTCGCCAGCTCGAGCTGCAATCATGCCCGTCGGATGATCCCCGATGAGCACGCGGGGGATCCCGCTCCCGCGCCGCGGCTGCGAGATGCCGACGGCGCACTGCCTCGTTCAGGCAGCGGCGGCTCGGTCCCGAGCACGTTCACCACCGGATATCGCTACGCCGGTCTGGGCTACACCACGGCGTTCGATGCGGCGGTGGCGCCGATCATGGCCCGACACAGCCACGCCGAGCTGGACGACACGCCTTGCGTGGACGGCGGGATCTTTGTGCTCCTCGGCAATGATGAATACCTGCTACGCCAGGTCGAAAAGGGAGAGCGAGCGCGAGCTCGGGATTATGCCGCTTGGCTGCTGCAATCGACCGGCGGCTACGCCATCAAGATCGTGAACCCCGGCGGGGTCGAGGCCTGGAAGACGGGGCAGCGCAATCTGACAGCCATCGACGATGCGCTGGGCGGGCGCCGGATTACCCCCCGCGCGATCCTGGAGACCCTGGCAGATGCAGCCAATGACCTCCGTCTGCCGCACCCGGTCCACATCCATGCCAACAACCTCGGCCGGCCGGGCAACGCCGAGACCACGCTCGCGAGCATGCAGGCTCTGAGCGGACGTCGGGCGCATTTCACCCACCTCCAGTTCCATTGCTATGGCGGAGGCGACGGCAAAGGCTGGAGCTCGGCCGGGCGCACGGTGATCGACTACGTCAATGCGCACCCGGAGGTGAGCACCGATGTCGGCCAGGTGATGTTCGGGCCGGCGATGACCATCACCGCCGACGCGCCGGTTGAATATCTGCTCTACAAGAGCAGCGGCAGGCGCTGGACCAACGTCGACATCGAGCTCGAAACCGGCTGCGGGATCGTGCCGCTCAACTACAAGGACAAGGCGGCAGTCTCCGCGCTCCAGTGGGCCATCGGACTGGAGCTGTTCCTGCTCAGCGCCGATCCTTGGCGGGTGGTGCTCTCCACCGACCATCCCAACGGCGGCTCATTCCTGTCCTATCCGGCGCTGATTCAATTGCTGATGGATCGCTCGGTACGGGACGAGCGGCTCAAGCTGGCGAACCCGAAATTGCTGGCCGGATCCGCCCTGATGGACGGGATCGGACGGGAATACACCCTGAACGAGGTTGCGATCATCACCCGCGCCGGTCCCGCTCGGTTGCTGGGGCTGCGGCAGAAAGGCCACCTCGGCCCCGGGACCGACGCCGACATCACGATCTATCGCCGCGATCCGGACATCGCCAAGATGTTCGCTACGCCGAGGTATGTCCTGAAAAGTGGGTCGCTGATGGTGGAGGAAGGGGAACTGCGACGCGCGCCCCTCGGCCGGCGGCTCCGGGTGGCGCCGGGGTTCGATGACGCGGTTGTGCCGGACGTGCGACGCCACTTCGAGGCGTTCTCGTCGATGTCGTTTGCCAATTACCCGGTGGGTGATCTCCCGGGCGAGCCGGTGCCGATCGGATGAGGGCCGACCGATGAACATCCGGGGCGTCTTCATCGAGGACACCTTCGCCGAGGCCTTCACCATGCGGGTGGCCCGCATCCTCATCACCGGCCGTACGCTCCGGTGGGCCCGCGAGGCCGCGCTCAAGCTCACCGGGTTCGCGACTTCGGTGATCGGGTGCAAGTGCGAGGCAGGGATCGAGCGAGAGCTCCAAGAGAGTGAGAGTCCCGACGGCCGGCCCGGCATCAGCGTTCTGTTCATGACGATGAGCAAAGACGACATGCCCAAGCGCCTCATCGAGCGAATCGGCCAGACGGTGCTCACCTGCCCTACTACGGCGTGCTACGATGGACTGCCCAACGCGCCGGATCGGGTGGGCGTGGGCTCTGCCCTTCGGTTCTTCGGTGACGGGTTTCAGGCGAGCAAGGTCATCGGCGGCGAACGATTCTGGCGGATTCCGGTGATGGAAGGCGAGTTCCTGGTGCAGGAAAAGTTCGGGATGCAGAAGGGCGTGGGCGGGGGAAACTTCCTCATCCTGGCTCGGAGCGCCGATGCGGCCCTCGTGGCAGCCGAAGCGGGTGCGGAGGCGATGGGCTCTCGCGTGGGCGTCATCCTGCCTTTTCCGGGGGGAGTCGTCCGCAGCGGCAGCAAAGTCGGCTCGAGACGTATCAAGAGCATGATCGCCTCGACCAATGATGCCTTCTGCCCCACGCTCCGGGCGGTTACGACCTCATCACTTCCCGCCGACGTAAACTCGGTTCTCGAGATCGTGATCAACGGTACCGACGCAGAGGCGATCGGCGCCGCAATGCGCGCAGGTATCGATGCGGCCTGTCGCAAGGGCGTCGTGGCCATCACGGCGGGGAACTACGGGGGCAAGCTGGGGCCGCATCACTTTCACCTGCGGAAGATCATGGGGACGGAGGAGAAGGCGTGAGTCAGGGCCTGGTGGCTCGACTCAAGAGCCCCCTCAATCGGCGCGCGAATTTCTCGGAGGTGCTGGCGAGGCCGTGGGTCGGCGCGGCCGCCGGAGAGCTTGCCCGCCGCCGGGTATATCTCGATGGGCAGGGCTCGGTTGCGTTGGGTGACGTGTGCGAGGTGAAGGGTACACCCGCCGGCCGGATCCGGTTTGAGGGTGACTTCTCCCAGGTTGATCGGCTGGCAGCGGGTCTGACCGAAGGGGAGGTGGTCGTGGATGGAGACCTGGGCCGCGATGCCGGAGCGGGAATGGCCGGCGGGTCGGTCGAGGTCACCGGCGATGCCGGTTCAGGAGTTGGCAGCGCGGCGCTCGAAGCCAGACGGGGAATGACCGGTGGCGAGTTAGTGGTGCATGGCTCGGTTGGCAGCGAAGCTGGTAGCCGCATGCGGCGCGGACTGGTCGTGGTCGGACGTGACGCTGGCGGCGACGCCGGGTTTGGAATGATCGCGGGCAGCGTCGTCATCCTTGGAGGTGCGACCGGCGAGGTCGGCCTTTGGTCCAAGCGGGGCTCGATCGTGGCGCTCGGTGTGGTGAAGATCCCCGTCACCTACCGCTATGCCTGCACCTACCAGCCCACGCATGTCCGAGTCATGCTCCAGCGACTTCGGACTCGCTATTCACTGCCATTGGAAGACCGGCACCTGGTAGGGCTCTATCGCCGGTACAGCGGTGACTTGGCAGACCTTGGCAGGGGAGAGATCCTAGCATGGAGCGCGGAATGAGTGGATTGCAGCTAAACGAGCTCGCCGGAGAGATCGCGGACGGCATGGTCGAGCAGGCGGCGCTCTTGCGGGTGCAGAGCCGCACCCTGCCGGCCGGCGCGCGGGTGATCGACGCGGGAGTCGAAACCGAGGGGGGCTACGCAGCCGGACTCGCCCTGGCCGAGATCTGTATGGGTGGTCTCGGAACGGTGGACTACACCCCGGTGCAGATTGGGGACCAGGCGTGGCCTGGCGTCACCGTGTGGACCGATCACCCCGCTGTGTCATGTATGGCCTCACAGTATGCGGGGTGGTCGATCTCCGTCGGCAAGTTCTTCGCGATGGGCTCGGGTCCTCTTCGCGCCCATGCCCGAGTGGAACGTGAGCTGTTCGAGAAGCTGGGTTACGCCGAAGATGCGGCGCGAGGCGTGCTGGTGCTGGAAGGGAGAGTGCTTCCGACCGATGAGGTTGCAGCGTGGGTGGCGGACAAGGCGCGTCTCTCGCCGGCGCAGCTCACCTTTGTGGTTGCCCCTACGGCCAGCCTGGCCGGCGGGGTCCAGATCTCTGCTCGAATCCTGGAGACCGGCCTGCACAAGATGGAGACGCTGGGATTCGATGTTCGCAAAATCGTGAGTGCTATGGGCACGGCTCCCATCTCACCGGTCGCCAAAAATGACCTGCGTGCGATTGGCCGGACCAACGACTGTATCCTCTATGGTAGCCAGGCGCGTTACACGGTGCGTGCTGGGGACGACGAGCTGGCGGAACTAGTGGAGAAGGTACCAGCGTCGGCCTCGCGCGACTACGGCACTCCGTTCTACGAAATCTTTCAGCGTTACGAAGGCGACTTTTACAAGATCGATCCCCTGCTCTTCAGCCCCGCCGAGGTGTGGCTCACGAGTGTCGAGACCGGGCGGACCTTTCACGCCGGGCAACTCAACCCCGAGGTGCTGACGGCCAGCTGCTACGGGGAGCCGGTGGGAAGTAAGAAGTGAGAGGTGAGAAGTGAGAGGTGAGAAGTGAGAGGTGAGAGGTGAGAAGTGAGGCGAGAGCTCCTCATCCTGAGCGCAGCGAAGGACCTTGGCCGCTTGTCTCGGGAACCTGGCAAAGTACCGGAACCTCTCTCTAACAGGAGGATGTGATGCGTCTCGTTTCGACCTGCTGGCTCGTCACCACGCTCGCACTCGTGGCCGCCTGTGGCAAATCGGCGGAGAAGGCCCCGGAGACGCCGGCGGCCGATACCGCGACACCGGCGGCTCAGCCCGCCGCTCCGGCCGGTCCCCAAGGGATCATCACCGTCCTCTACCAGACGCCCAAGGACACGGCGGCGTTCGAGAAGTACTACCTCGGTACCCACATTCCGCTGGTCAGCGCGGGGCAGCAGGAGATCGGCTTCACCAAGGCGGAGCTCACCAAGTTCGTCAGCTCGTTGGATGGGAAGAAGCCGGTGTTCTATCGTCAGGCGGAGCTCTATTTCAATTCGCTGGACCAGGCCAAGAAGGGGATGGGAAACACCGGGGTTCCAGAAGGTGAAGGACGACTTCAAGAAGTTCGATACCCACGGATTGATCGGCATGCTTGCGGTGGAGACCGGCGACAAGAGCGACACGCCCTGCCCCGCCCTGGTTACGGTCATTTACAACACTCCTAAGGACACGGCGGCGTTCGAGAAGTACTATGCCGCTACGCATCTGCCCATCGTGAGCGCTGGTCGACAGGAAATCGGGTTCGTTCGGGCAGACCTGACCAAGTTCGTGCCCAATGACACGACGCCACCCGCCAAATACCGCCAGGCGGAGCTCTGTTTCAATTCGATGGCCGATCTCAAGAAGGGCACCGCGACCCCGGCCTTCAAGAAGGTCGGAGATGATTTCAAGAATTTCGTCACCAACGGCCTGACCGCCCTCATCGGGGAGCAGAAGTAGCCCTGCGACTCGCTATTCTGGCCGCCCGACCGGGCTGGCATACCCGCGAGCTCCAGCGGGCGGCGACTGCACGAGGATGGCACACGGCTGTGCTTCCATACGAAGGACTGGTCGCCCGTATCGGGGACGATCCAGGGATGCGCAGTCAGAAGGAGGAGCTCGACCGGGCCGACGCGGTGCTCGCCCGCATCATCCCCTCGGGTTCACTGGAGCAGATCATCTTCCGGGTGGACGCGCTGCACCGTCTGGAAGACCGGGGGGTTCGAGTCATGAACTCTCCCCGGGCGATTGAGCGTACGGTCGACAAGTTCTGGACCTCGACTCTGCTCGAGCAGTGCGGCCTTCCAACCCCCGATACGGTGGTGTGCGAGACCGCGGATGAAGCCTTCACCGCCTTTCGGGCACTGGGCGACGTGATCGTGAAGCCGCTCTTCGGCTCGATGGGTCTGGGAATGGTCCGGGTCACTGATGAAGAGATGGCCTGGCGGGTCTTTCGGACAGTAGAGCAAATCCGCGGAGTGTACTACCTCCAGCGCACCATCGAGCATGACGGCAGCGACATCCGCGCCTTCGTGATCGGAGGGCAGGTGGTCGGCGCGATCAAGCGACAGTCGGACGGCTGGAGAACCAACCTGGCCCGAGGTGGGAGCGCCCGGCCGGTTCAGCTTTCGCGGGAGTGGGCCACACTCGCTATCAGAGCCGCGGCGGCAGTGGGGGCCGAGTACGCCGGCGTGGATCTCCTTCCCGCCCGGGATGGCCAGGTATACGTGCTGGAGGTGAATGGGATTCCTGGCTGGCAGGGACTGCAGGAGGCCACCGGCCTGGATGTGGCCGGCGCCCTGCTTGAGCAGATGGCGCGTCCGGCACCGTGACGGCTGACGAGGTCGGGGCGGCGGCTCAACTCGCCTGCCTGCTGGAGGTGAGCGCCCCCAAGCCAGGAAACGTCTCGCCCGAACGGCACTTTCACGATACCCGATACGAGGATTTCCTGGCTAGCGCAGTCGCGATCGGCCCGGCGCTGAGTGCGGCAGGGGAACAACCGCTGGGGGTCACCATTCGTGAGGCGATGGCGGCAACCACGCGGTGGACCTCCTCCAACACCAACCTCGGGATCGTACTCCTCCTCACGCCGCTGGCTCGGGCGGCGCGGCGGAGCGGCGGCTCTTTACGGGAGCGGGTTTCGGGGGTGCTCGGAGAGACGACCGTGTCGGACGCGGCCGAGGTGTACGGGGCTATTCGCCGCGCCCGGCCGGGAGGTCTGGGTCAGGCTCCGAAGGAAGACGTGGCCGCTCGACCAAGCGTCACCTTGCGCGACGCAATGGCCCTGGCCGCGGCGCGAGACGCCGTCGCCCGGGAGTACGCGACCGATTTCGCGTTGACCTTCGAGACCGGAGTTCCGGCGCTCCGGGCGGCGCGCGCGGCAGGACTCTCCTGGAGCGACGCTGCCGTCGAGACCTATCTGGTGCTGCTCGCGGCGGTGCCCGACACGCACATCGCCCGAAAGCTCGGCCCCGCAACGGCCAAGGAGGTCTCCCGGCGCGCCGGGGAGGTCCTTCAGGTCGGAGGCGTGCGGTCGGTCCCGGGGCGCGAGGCGCTCGCCCGGTTTGACGCCGAGTTGAGGGACCCGAAAAACACGCGCAACCCGGGGACGACGGCCGACCTCACCTGTGCGGCGCTTTTCGTCGTTATACTTGAAGATGGTTGGGCCCGCTGAGGAGGACCTCATGCATAACACCTTCCGCATCCAGGTCAGCAAAGATTATCTGGTCTTCGCCTCAGCCCACTTCATCACCTTCCGCGGGCACCAGTGCGAATCACTCCACGGACATAACTACAGGGTAGGCGTCGCGGTCGAGGGAACGGTTGATTCGGAATGTCTGTTCGTCCTCGACTTCAGCATCCTGAAGCAGATCACCCGACAATTGGTGGACACCATCGACCACAAGGTCCTGCTGCCCACGCTCAACCCCAAGCTGGCCTTCCACGAAGCGGAGGGGCGTCTGACGGTGGACTACTTCGGTCGCCCAACCTATGTCTTTCCTACGACGGATTGCGCGCTGCTTCCCATCCAAAACAGCACCGCCGAGATGCTGGCTCAGTATCTCGGTACTCGAGTGCGGGAAGAGCTGACCAAAGGCGGCCACCGGCATCTGACGCTGTTGGAGCTCGAGGTGGAGGAGAACTACGGACAGTCCGCCACCTATCGCGAGGCACTGGTCGCCGACTGACTTCCGGGGCGGGCGAGGTCGGCTACGTCGGCGGCGGTAATGCGGCCGGTGTGGATGGCGGTGGCCACGAGAGCTCCGTCACATCCCGCGTCCCGCATTTGCTCCAGATCGCGCCGGGCAAGCACTCCGCCTCCGGCGAACAGCTTTTCCGACGCAAAGCGGCGGCGTAGCCCCTGCAGCAGGCCCAGATCAACCCCACATCCGGTACCAACCCGGCCCACATCCAACACCAGCAGGGTGCGTACGCCGGCGGCGACCGCCTGGGTTGCCAAGCTTACCGCGTCCGGCACCGTTCCCACGGCGTCGTGGAGGGTTGGATGTACCATGGGACAGCCGAGCTTCAAGTCCAGGCTGAAGACGACTCTACTGGATCCCACCATCTCGACAATGGCGGCGAGATCGGTGAAGGAGTGAAGCGTCTCCAGACCGATCACCACCTGGCTTGCCCCGCAGGAGACGAGCTCCAGCGTGCCGCCCGGGAGGTAGGTGCCAGCGTCTACCAGGAGCGCCCCAGCGAAGCCGGTCTCTAACTGAGCCAACTCCCGGATGAGGGAGCGCTGAATTGGCCCGCCCTGGAGAGCATCCAGGTCGGCGATGTAGCAGGCATTGACGCCGAGTACCTGGTGGAAGGCGTGCAGCAGCGCGACAGCGTTTCCGACCAGCCCTGACACCAGGACCGACTGGACCGGCTGGTACCGAGACCGGTCGCCGGCCTCGGCGCGCACCGCCACACCGCCGGCGATGTCGAGCACCGGAATGATTTGCATGGAGGATCTTATCCGTCCCAGTAGCTTGCTGAACAGCCCGAACCAACCCGCCATCCTGGGGTGGGACATTGGTGGGGTCAATACCAAAGTGGCGCGCGTGGTGGTCGGCGCGGCCAAGCGCTCGGCTGTGACAGCGAAGTGTCTCCCGTACGAGCTGCAACGGGATCCCAGCGCTTTGGCTGCGAACCTGGTTCGCCTGGGCGAGGATCTCCGTCGAGACCAACGCGGCCCGCATGCGGTCACCATGACGGCGGAGCTGTCGCAGGCGTTCCGCACCAAGCGCGAGGGGGTGAGCTTCGTGCTCGACGCGCTGGAGCAGGCATTCCCGGAGGATGATCTCCGGATTTACGC
>JBIOUY010000054.1:0-8595 GCA_044867445.1 Gemmatimonadales bacterium | reverse complement strand
TAGCTCTAAGCTGCTATATTCCAACGCCCAGCAACTTAGGATCCAGCATGACCGCTCGCTCCGCCGCGCAGACCCGCTCCCTCATCACCTGGCTGTGGGAATGGACCAAGTCGATCGTGGTCGCCCTCGTCGTCTGGTTCTTTCTGCGCACCTTCCTGGTGGAAGCCTTCCGCATTCCGTCCGGCAGTATGGAAAACACCCTGCTGATCGGCGATTTCCTGTTTGTGAACAAGGCGCTCTATGGGGCGGAGGTGCCGCTAATCCATGCTCATCTGCCCGCCGTCCGGGAGCCCCACCGAAACGACATTCTGGTCTTCGACTCGGTAGAGGAGGAAGGGCTGAAGGTGGTCAAGCGGCTGATCGGGATGCCAGGCGACACCCTTTACATGGAGAACGGACAGCTCTATCGCAACGGCCAGAAAATCGATGAGCCCTACGCGGTCCACGCCGACCCAGGACGCTCGGAGGACCCCATTCAGCGGGCCAAGATGCGGGAGTGGCAGCTGCCCCACCTGGTGCAGCGGGATACGACGAACTATCGCCCCGACCTTCAGGATTGGGGACCGATCGTGGTGCCGGCCGATTCCTTTTTTATGATGGGGGACAATCGCGACAGCTCGTATGACGGGCGTTACTGGGGATTTCTGCCCCGGCAGAACGTGCGGGGACGGCCGTTGGTGGTCTATTTCAGCTACGATCCCAGCAGCTGGCGCTCACTGCCGTTCCTCACCGCAGTCCGGTGGGACCGGCTCTTTACGTCACCTCACTGACCGTGCTGGTGGTGGGGGGCTTCCGGCAGAGACGAGCGGTTCAGGGTGCGAGGAATGTAGGCGGCCGTCCGTCCGCAGGCGCAACAGTGCAAGGTAACGCGCCCGCCTGGAGCATCCTCGGCGCTGGATCGTTCAGGGATTCGTTCGACGGCGGTGGAACTACAGGAGGGACAAACCAACGGTCTCTGGTCCCGATCCGCGGCGATCAGAATCAGCGCCTCCGGCGCGCGGTACTCCTTAATGCCCCGACGACCCACAGTCGGCCCTTCCGGCAGGGGTCTGATCGCATGCTTGGCGAACCCCACCTAAAGCTCAATTTAGAGCCTGGCAACCGGGCACGCAAAGGTACGCGCGGCTTCGTCTCCTCTCGGAGCTCCTCTCGATGAAAGGTCGCAGGTCTGGTGCTCTCGCCGTCCTATTGATGGTCGGTGCGGCTGCAACGGGTGCTGCCCAGACTGAACGAGAGATTCGTCTGCAGGTCAACTCCGAGCGAGAGCAGTACCGCTTTGTGCCGGCGAGGACTCTGGCCCGCCCCGGTGACGTCCTGGTTTTCAAAGTGATCAATGGGGCGCCGCACAGCATCGTCTTCGAGGCCGCCGGCTTGAGCCCCCAGGCTCATGACGCGCTCAATTCGGCACTTCCCCGTCGCACCGCCGACCTGAGCAGTCCCCTCCTTACCACTGACGGCGCCGAATATCGTATGATCCTGCCCTCGCTCCCGCGTGGCACCTATCGGTTCTATTGTCTGCCCTATCGCGCGTATGACATGCGCGGCGAGCTTCGAATACAATAGACCGGGCGCTCGACCTCCCGGCCCCAACTCCGCGTACCAAACATCGGGCGACTAAGTTTCTGACAGGCAGCTAGTATGAGCTAGAGCTACTACTAGCGCCCGACGATCCCCCATGCGAGAATTCCTGCGAATGGGCGGCCGAATACCCGGCCCTGCCCCTGCGGCCGTGGTGGTCAAGGAGGACACGTGGTATCCGAGCTTGGCGGTTCACAGATTTCGACGCTGCTGGAGACTCTACCGGGGATCGCCAATGTCCTCCGGAGTCCGGTGGCAGACGCATTGGGAAGCGTGATCCGCGCGGCGGCCCGCTTGTCCGAGTTCAACGTCGCAGATGCGGAAGAGTTGGTTCGCTACGCGACCCGTCGCGGTCTATTGGGTCAAGAGGAGGGCGACCGGCTCATGGCTCAGGTTCATGCGGCCCAGCAGAAGCGGCTCGATCGCGCGGCCGATCGGGAACGCAGCCACCGAGCCAAGGCTCGCAGCAAGACCAAGTCGGTGCGAGCGGTCAAGAAGGTTAAGAAGCCGGTCAAGCGCGCCAAGCGGCGCTGATCTGGCCCTTAGGTCTTGAATTGCTGCATCAGCGCCGTCAGCCGGGTTGCTCCCTGGAGTAAGTCCCCGGCTGCCGACGCCATTTCCTGAGTCGAAGCATTCTGTTGCTCGGCGGCCGCGGTGATCTCCTCGCTGGCTGAGGCATGCTCGGTGGCCGCCTGGCTCACTTCCTGAGTCCGTTCCCCTACCAGCTCCACGATCTGCCGGTTCGCCGCGGCTTCCCGGGCGACGTCTTCGGCCGCGTCATGGACCTCTGCCACCGCGGCCGAGATATCTTCCAACGCCCCCGCCGCGGCCTGGGCCACGGTCTCGATCCCGTGGACCTTGACCGAGCCCACCTCCATCGTCTGGGATACCCCCTTCACCTGCCCTCGGATGTACTGGACTGTCTTGGCGACATCTTCCGCCGCCCTCGCGCTCGAGTCCGCCAGGCGGCGTACCTCCTCTGCCACCACCGCGAAACCGCGCCCGTGCTCACCTGCCCGCGCGGCTTCGATCGCCGCGTTGAGCGCTAGGAGATTGGTCTGCGACGAGATCTGCTTGATGAGATCGATGAACGCGGTAATCGGCTCCGACAGACGGGCCAGTTCCTGTACCTGACTCGCTGAAGTGCGCACCACCTCGCGGACGTCGAGCAGAGCCTGGCCCGCTGCGGCCACGTCGCCCCGGTGTTGAGCGGCGAGCGACTGGATCCGGTCACCCAGCTGAACCATCTTGGCGGACGCCTTCGCGTTGGCGTCGGCGATCTGTCGCAGACTCACCAGCAGCGCGTCGGCCTTCTCCATGCCCCGCACCTGTTGCTCCGCGCTCGCGGCCACCTTCATCATGGCGGAGGACACTTCGGCGCTGCTCGCGGCCAATTCCTCGCTCATCGCGGAGAAGTCGCCCGCACTGTTTCCGATCTGGCTGGCTTCACCCACGACTGCCATCACCACACTGCGGAGCCGCCCGCCCATGTCGTCCATGGCGCGCGCCAGCCGATCGAGCTCAGTTGGCATGGCGCCGAGCCGGACCGGGCGCAAGTCCCCCGCGCCAAACCGCTCCGAGGCGCCGATCAGGAGAGTGAGGGGCCGGTCGACCGATCGAACTGTCCAGACCGAGGTCCAGGTCCCAATCAGCAGCGACGTGAAGAAGAGCACCCAGAGCGCCGAGCGCCGATTGGCAGCCTGGCGCTGGAGCTCCTCTGCCCGCGCGGTCGAGCGGTTGGTCTGCGCCAGCGAAAGGGCCCGCACGTCTCCCAACAGGGTATCCGAGGGGGCCCGGGCCAAGTCCGCCTGGCGTCTCGCGGCGTCCGTTCGGCCGAGGTCCGCGTAGGCGTGCGCCATCGCGTAGGCGACTTCAATCTGAGCCTGATTGCTCGCGATCTTATTGACGATGTAGCGATCTGCGGTAGTCAGCGCTCCCATGGTCCGGTAGCGTCGCTGAAAGGCGTAGGCCGAATCGCCGTCTTCAATCATGCGACTGCGCAGCTCATCGGAAGGCCTGAGGATGTACTGCTCGGCGGATCGAATTTCGGCCGCGACGGTGGAGACCAGTCCGTTGCTGAGGTCGGTGCTCTCCAGCAGCAGCGAGACCTCTTCTTCCACCGAACGATCGAGCGCCCGGATCGAATTCACTCCCAGCAAGGCGATGAGGAAGACCAGCGTGGTGAGCAGTACCATCCCGGCGACCACCCGGCTTCGCAGGCTTCGAAGCATATTCATTGGGCCCGCGCGACTTCGCTCTCGCCGCCCTCCATTACCTCGATGTTGCCGTGCCTGACCTGGCCGACGTAGACGCTCTGGTTGGGGACATCCCCCGCAACATCGAAGGCGATCTTGCCAGTGACCCCGTCGAAAGCGGGCGTGGCCGATCCGACGCCGGCCAGCGCCCGGCGGATCGACTCGCGATGGGTTCCCACTTTGGCGATGATCCCGCGCAGCAGATAAACCGCGTCGTAGGTCGCCGCTGCCGACTGATTGGGAAGGGCAGCGTCGGGATAGCGTCGCTGGTAGGCCTCGACGAAGCGACGGTTGGCCGGGGTTGATATGCCAGGAAAGTAGGCGGAAGAGAAGTACACCCCCTCGCCGAGATCGCCGGCAGCCTGCAGCCCGTCGAGCCCGTCACCACCCAGGATTGGGATCAGCAATCCCCGCTCCCGCGCCTGACGGATGATCTCCTCGGCTTCGACCGCATTGCCCGCGATCACCAGAAACTGGGGCCGGAGGCCCTTGGCGAGCCGGTCGAGATAAGGCCGCACGTCAGGATGGTCGCCCAGGTAGGGGTCGACCGACTGGAGCGTGCCGCCCAAGCGGGTGAACTCGCGCACGAACGTCTGGCGAATGCCCCGGCCGTACTGATCGTTCAGATAGAGCACTGCGCCGCGCTGTAGATGCAGGCGATCTCGCACCCAATGGGCCAAGACGGCCCCGTGAGCGAGATCGCTGGGACACACGCGGAAGGTGTAGTCGCCCGCTCCCGTCACCTCCGGCGAGGAGGATGACGGCGAAATGGCGGGCACCGGATCCGAGCCGCCGTTGTAGACCGGCGCGGCAGCCAGCGTGAGTCCCGAGTAGATGTGGCCGATTACGGCGGACACGCCGTCCTGATAGAGATCGTTGGCGACAAATACCGCCGAGTCGGGATCGGCGAAGTCGTCCCGAATTACCAGCTCCAACCGATGTCCATTGATGCCGCCGGCCTTGTTGATCTCGGCGGCCGCGAGCTCGGCGGCCAGCTTCATCGGCAGGCTGGTCGGCTCCTCGAACGACCCCGTCACGCCGATGCGGATCGGCCGGGCGGGGGAGGCTGCGCAGGCAGCCAGCAGGAGTAGCCCCGCTGCCAGACCGCCGCCCCGGGCAAATGGCGCGATGCGATCAAACAATGCCAAGGGCCGCTCCGAGAATGGTGAGCTCCGGCCGAGGAGTTTCCGGGACGTGGAACCGCGGAGTGGGGCCGTCCAACGGCTGGGCGTCCGGTCGTAAAGATTTGGAATCGAACAATTTGGGCCCGGCGACTGAGAGGACATCGGAATCGCCTGAACCGGCCGGCTTGAGTTCGCCGGCGCGGCGGCCTTGGGCGGGAGTGCAAATTACGTACTCACCCCCGCCGGCGGAGCGTTTGATGCTGGATTGGACTGACCGTCCCCCGGATGCTGCCTTCGACCTGCACGGCCAGTCGGTTGGAGAGGCCATCGTCAATACGGAGCGGTTTATCCGGGCCCAGGCGCGGGCTCGACCAGGCGGGGTGATCCGGCTGATCACCGGGCGAGGGCGCAGCGGCGGCGGCGCCCCGATTCGCACCCGAGTGCGAACCTTGCTGCGGGGCCTCAAGGAGCGGCGGGAACTGGTTTCGGACTACGAGCTGGAGGACTCGGAAGGAAGCTTCCTGATCCGCTTGTTGTGAGTTGGCCGGCCTACGATGGGCCGGTGCTTGCGGCCCGAGTGCGAGTCCGGCCCCAATCGTCCAGCACCCGGCCATCGACCAGGCTCACCGAGACGATCTTCTGGCCCCGTTCCATCCGCCAGGTCAGGCGCAACATTCGTCCGCGGCGCACCCACTGCATCATCCACTGGCTTCCCTGAGCATGCGCGCCCACCCTCCCATAGCGGCGCTCGATGTCTCGGCGCCAGCGATCGAGCTGCGTGGTTTCCACGTTGGCTGAAAGCGTGATGATGCTGGCGACGCTGTCGACAGCGGAAACCCAAAGCCGCACCCTGCCTCCCAGCTTCGGTGCGCTGAGCACGCTGCGGCATTCGGAGACCCGCCCATCGGCACGGGCACGCTCGCAGGTCAGCCGGCCGCCATCGAGGCGATGCAGCAGCGCGTTCATTTCCTCGATGCGAGCACCGGCTCGGAAGCCGTAAAACTGCAAGGTGGTGGTGTCCGGCACGGCGGTGGAACTGTGGAGCGGTCCGGCGAAGGGCAGCAGACAGAGTATGAACGCGACGGTGCGCACCGGAGGTGTCATGGCGGCAACCTCGAACAGGAAGCCAGCGGAATTCGAATCGATGGTGCGCGAACTCGAAAATACCGAGCCCCCGCCAATGGGCGGGGAACCCGGGATTGTTGGCTCAGCGTCGAAGCGGGAGAGGCGCGGAGCGCCGGGGTTTTCAGGAGATCTTAGATCTTGCGGACGTTGGAGGCCTGGAGGCCCTTGGGGCCTTCGACCACCTCGAACTCCACATTGTCTCCTTCGGAAAGCGAGCGGAATCCTTCGGCGATGATGGCGGTGTGGTGAACGAAGACATCTTTCCCACCGTCCTGCGCGATGAAGCCGAACCCCTTTGCGTCATTGAACCACTTAACCGTGCCCTTCGCCATTGCTACAACCTCTTGAAAGGGAGCCCGCAGGCCCCGGGGAAACCCCCGGCCCTCGTGGCCGGGTGAAGTAGCCCCAAAAAAGGCCGTCTGGACCTGAAGTCCAGCCGGCCAAGGATGACTCAATAATGCAAGGGAGAGACCCCGCGACTCATGGTTTAAGGTCATGCGGGAAAATGAATTTGTCAATATGACCGGCAAGGCTCCCCGTTAGCGCAAGACGACGCCAGCCGCCCGAAGCTCGTGGTCCAGGAGCCATCGTTTGCGGGCGATTCCGCCACCGTAACCGACCAGACTTCCATCCTTGCCCACCACCCGGTGGCAGGGGATCAGGATGGCAAGGTGATTGGCGGCCACGAGCCAGCCGATCTGGCGCGGATGGAGCCGCGTGGCCCGGGCGATGTCGTCGTATGACCGGGTCTCGCCCAGCGGGATCTTCCGCAGCGTCTTGAAGACGGCAACCTGCGCCGGGGAGAGGTCGAACCAGCGCTTGAGGTGCTCGGGATAGGGAAAGGGTCGGGCGGATCCGGCGAAGTAGTCATCCAACCAGCCGGTGGTAACCCGACAGGTGCCCTGACCGATGTGCAACTCGGGCACGGCGGCCCGAAGCCGCACCGCCCACTTGATGGTCAAGGCTCGATGGGGGAACTCCACGACCAGCGGACCGGCGTCGCACTCCACGACCGTCAAAGCGCCAATGGGCGAGGTATAGGAGGTCCACTCCACTTGCATGAAAAAGAAACTACCGCGCGGATCAGGGGGTGGCCAGGGAGAGGAGCTAACAGCTAACAGCTAACAGCTAACAGCTAACAGCTAACAGCTAACAGCTAACAGCTAACAGTCTAAGGGAGGCTGGCCGTTGGCCGGTAGCCCGTCAGCCCCGTAGCCGTTCAGCGCTTGGCTATTAGCTGTCCGCTGTCAGCTGTCAGCTGTTAGCTGATAGCTGTTAGCCTTTAGCCTAATTAGTTTTCTTCTATGACTACACCCCAGACGCTAGTCATCCGCACCTTCACCGATCGTGCGGAGGGACTGGCGCACTTCATCTCCCGGGCCGGCGAGGCGCCACGACTCCTGGCGTTCGATGAGGCGCTCGGCTGCCCGATGGAAACGGCGCTGGCCGCCCTGGAGTGGACGGCTGCGGTCGGCATTCTCCTCGACGACGACCTGCTACACGCGGCTCGGCTCACCAGTGAAACTGCGGCTGCGGTCATCGAGCGAAAGGGGCCCGAGGGGCGTCGATTCGTCTACCTGGGCCCTCGACTCGACGCGCCCCCAATGGACGTGTTCGATGGAGCGGTCCTGTTCGACGAACCGGGCGTGAAGGCGGTTGAGTTCACTCAACGGGCGCATGCGTTGGCGCATTTCCTCCGCGCGACCGCGGGAGCCGGAGCACTCCTGGCCTTGCTCGGCCGCCGGGCACCCGAGCTCCGGCACCTGCGCCGTTGGCTCGGCCCTATCATCCAGGAGCTTGATATTCCGCGGCCCCTGGTCGCGGGGTGGTTCGCTGCGAGCTCCGCCGGGTGCCTCTTCGGCCTCACCGAGCTCGAAGGCACCTACCGCTATATCGAGGTCGGGCTCGAGTCCTGATGCCTATTTCGGGTGCAATTGTGGATTCACATGTCCACAAAGTGTGGACGGAGCCGGTAGGGTGCGTCGTAGGCGGGGGTTAGGTTTCCACAACTGAGGCAGGGCGAAGTGGCGTAACCCGAAGAAAATCAGGCACTTGCGCGGTCGTCGCAAGTGCCTATCTTATTGCGACGCGCCATGCAGGACACGTGCTGAGACCCCGAGTCACAGCGGCGGCCAGCAGGCGGGTCCCAGCGGGATATCGGTGGAGAGTGCCGACGCAACCAAGGGCTCAGGCACTCGATGATCCCGGTGATCACCCCGGCTAGGACAGGTGAAGCCAGTCGCGTGCTTCACCCACCCCGATCTTGCGCCTCGGGGTGCAGTGCGAAAGGTCGGTCCGCGACCCGATCTGAATCGCAGCGCTCGAATGGACGAACCAGGCAGGACGGCCATCCGGCCTGGGGATCGAAGCCAGGGCCTTACCTCGCCCTCCCGAGCGGCGAATCAGCCAACCGGTGGCAGGTGGGAGAAGAACGGCGGCGGCAACGCTCCGACCCTGGGTAGTCCATACGTGGGACGGCCGTCTAGCCACGACTAGGCGGCCGTTCCGTTTTT
>JBIOUY010000053.1:0-34543 GCA_044867445.1 Gemmatimonadales bacterium | reverse complement strand
TGCTGCGCTTCCCCCTCGATCAGCGTTTTTGTTGCGCTGCAACATGACTCCTGCTATATTGCCCCGTCGTTCCCGATGTTCCCTCCGCGTACCCACTGACCCATGGAGCGGCAATGGTCGAGACTCGGGAAGCCCCTTCGTGGGGTGAAGAGTGGATGGACGCCAACCGCCGCTATTGGGAGGCCTGGAGCAGCGTATTCCGCCAGCCTCAGGACTCCTCCGCCGGCCCTGCCCGCCCCGACTGGGCGGAATCCATGGAGCAGTGGTTCAAGCTCATGGCGCCTCCCATGCCGCCGACGTCCCGGGACATTTTCGATCGGCTGACCGAGCAGGCAACGGCGTTCCAGCAGTTCGGTGAACGGCTCAGCGCCACTCTCAGCCAATTCGGCGGCTCTGCCGACGGCCTCGCCGCCTTCTGGAAGCTGCCGTTCGATACCTGGAGCCGCACGGTGTCGAGCGCGTCGATATTCCCGGGGGACTTCCTAGAGAGCCACAAGCCCGAGGTCTGGAATCAGCTGGCCGATGGCTTTCACCGCAATCTGGAACGCTTTCTCTCGGTACCCGGCCTGGGCTACACCCGCGAGGCACAAGAAGAGGGGCGAGAGCTGGTCCGGTTGGCGCTGGAGTATCAGCGAGCGCTTCAGAGCTATGCGGCGACGTTCCGGACGATCGTCCCCGAGACTCTGACCCGACTCCAGCAGCGGCTCGCCGAGAGAGCCGAGCCGGTCACGACCTTGCGGGCTCTCTACGATCTCTGGGTGGACACGAGTGAGGAGGTATACCTCGAACTGGTGGCAACCGAGGACCACGCCCAGGCTTATGGTCGGATGGTGAACGCCCTGATGGCACTCAAGAATCACGGCCGAAACCTGGTGGACGAGATCGTGGGCGCCCTCGGTATGCCGACCCGGCACGGGTTGAGCACCTTGCAGCGGCGGCAGCAGGAGCTGCGGCGAGAGATCGTGGCATTGCGGAGCGAGCTGGGGGAAGCGCGCACGGTTCGAGATGAACTCGTGGAGCTGCGGCGAGAGGTACAGGCCCTGCGGAAGACGACCCGCAAGAAACCCAAGGAGGCATGACCGTGCTGTCGGTGCAGATCAGCCCGGAGCGAGCGTTCGAGGAGGTCCGGGACTTCAGCGTCAAGCTCCAACGAGGCCTCCGAAGCCTGAGTGAGCTGGGAGAAATCGAGGTCGGAGCGAGTCCGAAGGACCCCGTGTATCAGGAAGACAAGCTGGTCCTCTATCACTTCCGCCCGCTCGCCCCGGCGACCAACCCGGTCCCGGTGTTGATCGTCTACGCGCTGGTGAATCGGCCCTATATGGTCGATCTCCAGGAGGACCGGTCCATCGTGCGCAGCCTGCTGCAAGGGGGACTCGACGTCTACCTCATCGACTGGGGATATCCTGACGCCGCGGACCGCTATCTCACCTTGGACGATTACATCAACGGATACCTGGATCGGTGCGTCGATGTGGTGCGCGATCGCCACGGTCTCTCGGCCATCAACCTGCTGGGGATCTGCCAGGGGGGTACCTTCAGTCTCTGCTATAGTGCCCTGCACCCGGAGAAGGTGCGAAACCTGATCACGACGGTCACGCCGGTGGACTTCCACGCCGGCACCAACCTCCTCTCCTTGTGGGTTCGACATCTGGATGTGGACCTGCTGGTCGATACCCTGGGCAACGTGCCAGGCGAGTTACTCAACTGGACCTATCTCGGGCTCAAGCCCTTTCGTCTCACGGGGCAGAAATACCTCGACCTGGTGAACCTGCTTGACGACCCGGTGCAGGCCAGGAACTTCGTCCGGATGGAGAAGTGGGTATTCGATAGTCCGGACCAAGCCGGGGAGGCGTTCCGGCAGTTCATCAAGGACTTCTATCAGCGAAATGCCCTCATCAAGGGCGAGGTGCGGATCGGGGCTCAGCGGGTGGACTTGAGGCGAGTGACCATGCCTGTGCTCAACATTTTTGCGGCGGATGATCATCTGGTTCCACCGGCTGCCTCGCGGGCACTGGAGCACCACGTGGGGACCGGCGATTACCGAGCTATCGAGTTTCCCGGCGGACACATCGGGATATACGTGAGTGGCAAGTCGCAGAAGCTCATCCCTCCAGCCATCTGCCAGTGGCTCGCGGAACGGGCGTGAGGCGTTCCGCCGGTGGGAACGGGGGCAGGCTCGCCCTCGTCACTGGAGGAACCGGAGGAATCGGCACCGAGATCTGCCGCGAGCTGGCCGCTGCCGGACACAGGGTGATCACCACGTATGTCGCTGCCGAAGAGCAGCTGGCCGGGGCCTGGCAGGAAGACCGGCGTGCCGAGGGTCCACAGCCCGAGCTCATCGAGTGTGATGTCGCGTCGTTCGAGAGCTGCGCCAGCATGGCGCAGCAGGTCAAGGCGAAGTTCGGAACAGTGGAGATCCTGGTCAACTGCGCCGGGATCACCCGGGACAAGACCTTGGCGAAGATGGAACCAGCGCAGTGGGCGGCAGTGCTGGACACCAACCTGAACGGCGCATTCAACGTCACCCGCCATCTGATCGACGGCATGGTTGACCGCCGGTTCGGCCGCATTGTCTGCATCTCCTCGGTCAACGGCCAGCGAGGGCAGTTCGGCCAGACCAACTATTCCGCGGCCAAGGCGGGCCTCTTCGGCTTCACCCGGGCTCTCGCCCGAGAAGTGGCCGCCGATGGGATCACCGTCAACACCGTTTCGCCGGGGTATGTGGACACCAGCATGGTTGGGGCGATCCCCAAGGACGTGCGGGAGGCAATTATCCGGCGAATCCCGGTCGGCCGGCTGGCGCATCCGGGGGAGATTGCTCGGGCCGTGAGCTTCCTGGTGGCGGAGGAGAGTGGCTACATCACGGGGGCGAATCTGGCGGTGAACGGCGGGCTGTACATGGGCTCTTGACGGCATCCGGGCCGGGGAGCTATGTTGCACTGCAACAATTGGTGCAGTGCAACACCACTAACCCTGGAGGAGCCCAACCATGCCGCCCGAGATCTTCGACCAATGGACCAAGTTCACCCGGACCGCCCTGGATGCCGTCAAGGAGCTGGCGGACCTCAACACCAAGCTGTTCGAACGCACGTCAGAGCAGCAGTTCGAGCTGGCCAATGCGTCGCTCGACGCCGGCGTCAAGGGGGTCCAACTGGTGACCGAACCCCGCAGCTATAAGGACTTCATCAGCGGACAGACCGCGCTTGCCACGGAATACAGTGACCGGGTGCTGAAGATCGTCCGCCGGGGCAACGAAGTCGCGGCCGAGCTGCGCGACGAGTACGCTGCCTGGATCGAGGGAAAGGTACGGGAAGCGGCCCGGGCCTCGGGCCCCACGGCAGCCCCCGCTGGGAAGAAGGCCGCCTAAGGCTCAAAGGATCCCACCGGGATTGGCCGCAGCTGTCGCCAGGCTCACCGCTGCGGCCGCGATCCCTTGCGCTTTGGGCTGGGGTCCGCCGGAGGCTCGGACGGCGGTTCCTGCTTCTGCGTCCCTCCCCCAAACCAACTCCCCTGGACATCGCTCCACAACTCCAGATTCTGGCGCGCCAAATCGGTCATCGCGCCCAAGGCGTCCTGGGCCATCACCTCATCGAGATGCCGGCGAAACAGCCGCTGTTGCTCGCCGAACGCGGCCAGGCTGCGCTGCAGGAACTCGGAGGCCAGTCCCTGGACCGCGTCGCCGTAGAACCGGATGATCTGGGTGAGAATCGGGATGGTGAAGATCGGTTGACCCGCCTCCTCCTGCTCCGCGATGATCTGAAGCAGGACGCTGCGGGTGATGTCCTCATCGGTCTTGGCATCGCGAACCACGAACTGGACGCCGCCCAGGACCAACCGGCGCACGTCCTCGAGCGTGATGTACTTGCTCGCGGCCGTGTCGTAGAGGCGCCGATTAGGATACTTCTTGATGACCCGGGGTTCGCTCATCGTCCTCAAAGGGCCACGGGGCGTCACCTCAGCCTGGCGGCACGTCTCCCTCCAAGTAGGTATATCCCTCCAGTCCGGCTACGTAGTCGGCTATGAAGCGGTTCGCGTCGGTCCGGGAGAGATCCTTGGCGTTGTTCACCTTTCGGCGAAACGTCGCGAGCAGGTCGGAGGCGTGAAACTGGACGTAGTTGAGCACCTCGGTGACGGTATCGCCGTGGACCAGGTCAGTGATCTCATAGCCCTGATCGGTCAGTCGGACGTGGACGGCATTGGTATCACCGAACAGGTTGTGCAGGTCGCCCAGAATCTCCTGATAGGCGCCGGTGAGGAAGATGCCGAGGATGTAGGGGTCGCCCTCGATCACCGGGTGCAGTTCCAGGGAAGGCTTGCCCTTGCGTCCGCCGGCGAACCGATCGATGACGCCATCCGAGTCGCAGGTCATGTCCTGCAGCGTACCCCGCCGTGAAGGTGGCTCACCCAGCCGGTGAATCGGCATGATCGGGAAGAGCTGATCGATCGCCCAATTGTCCGGAAGCGACTGGAACACCGAGAAGTTGCAGAAGTAGCGATCGACCAGGGCTGCTTCGATGTGCGCGGTGATTTCCGGAAACGCGGTCTTGTCCTCCCCGATGCCCTGCTGGAGTGCGTGGAGCGTGGCCAGGTAGAGCTGCTCGGCGTCGGCCTTGTCGCGCAGCGAGAACACCCCGCTGGAAAAGAACTCCTGGGTACGCTCCTTGGCGAAGATCGCATCATGAAAGACCTCCTCGATGCGGTCGGTCGTGAGACCCTCGAGGTTTTCGGACATCTCGACCAGGAGGGGATGGGGATCATCCCTCCGAGGCGGCGGGGTCGGCTCGATTTGGGATTCAACGTCGGTCACGCTGACCAGGAGGAGCGCGTGATGCGCCGTGAGGGCTCGCCCTGACTCCGAGATGATGTGCGGCATCGGTAGCTCCTCGGTCCGGCAGGCCGTCCCGATGGTATACACCACGTCGCTGGCGTACTCGCGCATCGTATAGTTGACACTGGCGGAGCGGGTGGAGCGGGAGCCGTCGTAGTCCACCCCCAGCCCACCACCCACGTCCACGTGGGTCAGATCGAATCCCATCCCCCGCAGCTCGGCATAGTAGCGAGTGATCTCCTCCAGGCCTGCCTTCACGTACCTGATGTCGGTGATCTGGCTGCCCAGGTGGAAGTGCACCAGACGGAGGATTTCTTTTCGTCCAAGCCGCTCGAGCTGATCCAGGAGGCGCATCAGCTCGACGGCGGCGAGTCCGAACTTGGAGCGTTCGCCGCCGCTCTTGGCCCAGCGGCCCGAGCCCTCGGTGGCGAGTTTGATGCGGACCCCGGCGGTCGGCCGGACTCCCATTTCATCGGCCACCTTGAGCAGCACGTCGAGCTCATTGAGCTGCTCCAGGACCACAATCACGGTGTGGCCCAGCTTCTGGCCCATGAGGGCGAGGCGCATGAACTCCTCGTCCTTGTAGCCGTTGCACACGATGAGATGGCTGGTGTTCTCGTTCAGGCCCAGCACGGCCTGAAGCTCCGGCTTGCTGCCACACTCGAGACCGACCCCGTGCGGCGCGCCGAACTCCACGATCTCCTGCATTACATGCCGCTGCTGATTGACCTTGACCGGATAGACGGTGGTGTAGGTCCCGCCGTAGCCAAACTCCTTGATGGCGTTCTCGAACTCGCCGGACAACGCCTCGATGCGGGAGCGAAGGATATCGGAAAAGCGAAGCAGGAGGGGAAGGCCGACGCCTTGGGCCTGAAGATCCATCGCGAGGTTGTAGAGGTCGAGACCACGCTTCCGATTGGCATCGGGGTGCACGGTGACGTGCCCGTCCGCACTCACGCGGAAGTAGCCCAGACCCCAGCCGCTCATGTTGTACAGCTTCTCTGCGTCCTTCGTGGTCCAGGCGGGAGGTGCAACCGTTGTAGCGATAGGGCAACTCCGGCAAAGGGCGAAGGCGCAATTGTAATGAGATCAGTAGGGGAGGGAAAGCGGTGGCGGAGCACTTGTTGCCTGTCAGTAGCGCCGGCGCTACAACCTGACCCGCCGATCCTACCTGCAGCCCCTGGCACTAGGCCGTAAGACGTTGTGGTCGGCCCCCGAACGAGGGCTCGCCGCCGGGCACGAAGGTCGCGTTTCTCACTGTCGCAAATCTGACATTCGCCTGAAGCAAGAGCTTGCACCATCGGTAAATCTTCGACGGGGGCTCACATGGCCGCACCCAGCTTGATATCGACTCGGCGGTTCTCGCATTCGCTTCGGCTCCGCCTGCAGGTCATCTTCGCTCGCGCCTGGGAGACTCTGGCAGAGACCCATTGCAGTCAGGCCGTCGGCTTCGTCCGCCGACTCCGCGCCTGGATGCCGTTTGACGAGGCGCTGGAACGCTACTTCAGGGAGGTCGGGGTCCCGGCCGTCATGCAGGAAACTGTCCGGGCGCGAGCCCTCATCGCGCTCGCGCCGATGCTGGAGGAAGGTCCGGAACCGGAGGCTCGCGCGGCGGGCTGGAGCGCCCTTCGGCCCGACCAGATGATCGAGACGTTGAAGCGTCGAGCGCAGTACGTGGAGGAAGTGAACCTGGAGTGCCGGCTCGCGGCTTCGCTATGCGATGAAGCCACTGCGACCACGCACCTGCGTATGGCTTTGGAAACGGCGGAGCTGCTTGCCGGCGAGGTGCCGCCGGACGAAGCCATCATGCACTACGTCCGGAGCTTCAATCTGCCCTCGATCGAGGCACAGCTGGTCTTCCGCCGTGCGATGGCGCAGTGGGCCGAGCGGCACTCGCCGGCGGCCGAGGCCTGGACCGCCACCGTGGAGCTGCGGGTCTGCGCCAGCGCGCCGCAACTGGAGTTGCCCTCCCGCTTCCGATTGGGGCTGCGCGCCGCGGGGTGACGCCCGACCCAGCCTCCCGACGGGCCCGGTGTATCTTTGGGGAAGCCCGAGCCGGGCCGTAGGGGGCGGCAATGAAATGGTCGTTCAGCATCGGACGGATTGCTGGGACGGACGTCAAGGTGCACCTGACCTTCCTGCTCCTCCCGGCCTACATGGCGTGGATCGGATATCACGAGAGTGGTCCGTCCGGCGCCATCACCCTGACCCTCTTCATTCTCGGCCTCTTCCTCTGCGTCCTGCTTCACGAATTCGGTCATATTCTGATGGCACGACGCTTTGGGGTGCGGACGCCGGACGTCATCCTCCTTCCGATCGGTGGAGTCGCTCGCCTCGAGCGAATACCTGACCGCCCCAGCCAGGAGTTCCTGATCGCGGTCGCGGGCCCGGCGGTCACTCTGCTCATCGCCGCCGTGCTCTACGTCGGCATCTTGCTGTCGGGAGGCTCGCCCGCAGTGCCGGGCGAGAACCTGGCCAACATTCCCTACTTCACCCAGCTGCTCTGGGCCAACGTCGTGCTGCTGGGATTCAATCTGATCCCGGCGTTCCCAATGGACGGTGGCCGCGTACTTCGGGCGATTCTGGCAAGCCGATTGGGCCTGGTGCGAGGAACCCGGGTGGCGGCATCAGTGGGTCAGGTATTGGCGATCGTCGGCGGACTCTACGGGCTGAACGGTGGACCGCCGATGCTGGTGCTGATCGCGTTCTTCGTGTTCCTGGGGGCAAGCGCGGAGGCCTCTGCGGTCGAGACCCGGGCGGCGGGTGAAGGCCTACGGGTGGCGCAGATGATGGTCACCGATTTTCGGACGATTCCCATCCACGCGACACTCTCTCAGGCAGTGGAGCTTCTGCTGTCGGGAGAGCAGCGGGAATTTCCGGTGGTGGACAACCTCGGCCGGACGGAAGGGATCCTCACCCGCGACAATCTCATTCGCGGATTGAACCAGCGCGGGCCTGGCTCGACCGTGGCCGAAGCGATGACCGCGAGCGCGCCCAGCGTTCCCCCTACCCTGGGCTTTCAGGAAGCGCTCGACCGGCTTCGCTCTAGCGGTCTCCCGGCCCTGCCGGTGATCGACCAGGTGGGCGCCCTGGTGGGACTGCTCACCCTCGACAACATCACCGATCTGCTGCTGGTCCGGCGGGCCCGGCCGGTGCGGTAGCCGCCATCGCTGCTCTGTTCACCTCACCAGAGAGGCACAGAGGGCATCGAGGGCTCCGCTCACCTCTGAGTTCCTGCGCCCCTTCACCAGGAAGGCACGAAGGTCACGAAGAACATCAAAGAGAGATTGTGTGGGATCGAACCTCGCAGGTGTGCCGTTGACCACCAGCAGTTCTTCGGGTCCTTCGTGTGCTTCGTGTCTTCGTGGTAAACTGGCATCGGAGGCTGGGGTGCTGAGGAGCCCTCGGTGCCTTCTGTGCCTCTGTGGTAAAGGCGGGCGGTGGAGGGGTGACCCAGCTCAACGGGACAACGTGTTGTTGGACCGATCGATGTCGGGCAGCACTTTGCGGGGATCGACGACCACTCGCTTGACCGGCTTTCCACTCTTGACCCGAAAGGCAAACCGTGGCCCCAAGTTCCACATCTCCACCGGCAGGCGCACCCGCTCAGTGGTGCTGTCCGCGTAGGTCAGCTCCATCTCCAGCGGCAGAGTCATCGTCCCGCGATTGGAGAGGAACACTTTCTCGCGGCCCTGCGCCGTGCGGACCGAGTCCACCGCCTGATCCAAGCGGGCCGTGGTATAAATCCAGTCCCGCCAGAACCAGTCGAGCTCCATGCCCGACTCGTCGCGCATCAGGCGAAAGAAGTCCGCCGGCGTGGGATGCTTGAAGGCCCAGGTCCGGAGATACTGGCGGAAGGCGGCGTCGAAGCGCTCCTTGCCTAACACCTCATACCGCAGGGTCTGCATCATGAGCGCCGGCTTCTGATAGCCGGTCCAGAAGAGATCCTTGGATTCCACCGGTCGCAGGATCAGCGGCTGCTCCTGGCCGGGAATCGCATGGTCAGGATAGAGGTGAAGTGGATGGACCTCGATACTGTCGCCGTAAGCCGTGCCGGCGAAATACTTCGCGGCATTGGCCAGGTCGATGAAGGTGTTGAACCCCTCATCCATCCAGGGATAAAGCCGCTCGTTGGACCCCACCACCATCGGCACCCACTGATGGCCGAGCTCGTGGGCGAGAACCCATTGCCGTTCCTCCCGGTTCGGTGCTCTGGGATCGAAGGTCATCATGGGGTACTCCATTCCCTCGATGGGCCCCTCGATGCTGGTGATGTGACTGTAGGGATAGGGGTACCACTGCTCGCTGTAATACCGCAGCCCTTCGTGAACCATCCGGTTCGCTTCCTCCCATTCGGGCGCTGACGGCCGGTAGAGAGTGCTGACCAGGATGCCCTGGTACCCGCTCGCGTCCCAGCGGAAGTTGGGCGCCGCGGCAAACGCGAAATCTCGGACGCTGTCGGCACTGAACCGCCAGGTGAGCTGACCCCGGCTGACCGGGCGGGGGCGGGTGCGCTCGGGATGCCCCGCCTCATCCGCCGTGATGACCGCGACCGCCTCGGCGGATCTCCGGGCGCGGGCCAGTCGCGATCGCTGCACTTGAGTCAGGACCTCCAGCGGGTTCTGGAGCGTACCGGTGGCATCCACGATGTAGTCCGCCGGCACTGTGATCGCCACCTCGAAACTCCCGTACTCCAGATAGAACTCTCCGGCCCCGATGTATGGCTCATGGTTCCAGCCGCGGACATCGTCGTAGACCGCGAGCCGGGGATACCATTGCCCCAGCTCGTACAGGGTACCGTCCCGTCCCATTCGGCCGGCGCCGTAGTCGGGGACTGTGAACCTCCATGCGATTCCCAAGTCCAGCGCGGCGCCGGGGGCGAGCGGCATCGGTAAGTCCACCCGCATCGTGGTTCCATAGATCTGAGGCCGCAGATCCTTGGTCCCGAGCCGGATCCACTCCAGCGTCAATCCTCCGTCAAATCCCTTGCAAGAGAAGTCGAAGGTCGAGCCCAGGAACACAAGCGGGGGCTGATCCAGCGTCTCGGTGATGCTGCTCTTCCCACAAATGTTCTGCTCGAGGAAGAGCCACAAGTACGGCAGCGAGTCGGGAGAACGGTTGAGATAATGAATTGTCTCAACGCCGTGGAGCTGGTGCGCCTCCGGCACTAAGGTGGCCCGGATCCGGTAATCGACCCGCTGCTGCCAGTACCGCGCCCCAGGACGCCCGGAACCGGTACGAAGCAGGGTGGGTGCCGGAAGAGCCAGCGGGCGAAAGGGAGACACATTGGCGATGCTGTCCTGGGCGGCTCGTTGCTCCGCCCGGCCTTGAGCCTGGGTCGAGACCGCACCGCCGAGCAAAGCTCCGAGCGCAATCGTGACGGTGAAGCGAAGCATCGTCGGTGGCTCCAGGGTCAGGAGGCGCCGATCAACTTACCCTGACCTCTGGGACGCACAAGGCGCGGGGCCCTGGAAAAAATCGGTTCGCCAACGCATCCTACACCCCGCTAACCCGTTTCATTTCTAAAGGAGTGCTCATGGTACCCCGCTCGCTTTGCGGCCTGATGGCCGTCGTCCTGTCCTTGGCAGCCTGCGACTCTGATCGCTCCAACCCGACACCGGCGGCCGCAAGCCAGCCGGCCGCGGCTACTCGGGCAGCTGCAGCCAATCCGGTAACTTTTACAGCCACCGACTATCGCTACTCCGGACCCTCGGAGATCCCGGCCGGGCTGACTGCCTTCCGCCTGGAGAATCGGGGGAAGGAACTGCATCATCTGGTCATCGCCCGGCTCGAGCAGGACAGAACGCTCGACAGCCTGCTCGCTGCCCTCAAGCAGCCTGGACCACCACCGTCCTGGCTCCATTTTGTAGGAGGTCCCAATGCCACGGAGCCGGGAGCGGAGTCCAACGGCAGCTTCATGATGACGCCGGGTCACTACGCGGTGATGTGTTTCATTCCCACTGCCGCCGGCGTCCCTCACGTCGCCAAGGGAATGATCGGCAGTCTCGAGGTGACTCCATCGAACGGTCCTGTAGCTACCGCAGCCGCGCCGGATATCATCATCAAGCTGACCGATTATTCGTTCGACCTCTCTACGCCGCTCACTCCGGGTGAGCACACCATCCAGGTGCAGAACGATGGACCGCAAACGCATGAGGTTGTGCTGGCGCGGTTCCTTCCCGGGAAGTCACTCAAGGATCTGGAAGCCTGGGAGAAGGGGGGAGAGAAAGGGCCGCTTCCCGCAAAGTTCCTGGGCGGAATCTCTCCGATGGACAAGGGTGAGTCTGGCGAATTCACTCTGACCCTGGAGCCGGGCGATTACTCCCTGCTCTGCTTCTTGCCCGATGCGAAGGACGGCAAGCCTCACCTGATGCACGGGATGGCGAAGTCGCTCAAGGTGGGTTAGCGACGCCAGCCGTGTTCACGGTCGAACGCACCAGCCGACTGCCGGTGTCGGCTGGTGCGGCTTTCGCATGGCACCAGCGTCCCGGCGCCTTCGAACGACTGGTGCCTCCGTGGGAACGAGTCGAGGTCATCGAACGAAGAGGTGGGCTGGCGAACGGCGGCGAGGTGGCGCTCCGGGTCGGATGGGGACCGGTCACGCTGCGCTGGTTAGCCCGCTACCGAGATTGCATTCCAGGACGCCAATTCGCGGACGAGCAGATAGAAGGGCCGTTCGCGCACTGGCGACATCTGCATGTCTTCGATCCGGATGGGCCGGACGCCTGCCGCCTCACCGACCGAATCGAATACGCTCCGCCGCTCGGTGCGGCCGGCGCCGTGGTCGGCGCCTGGGCTGTTCGCCCCAGGCTCGAACGCATGCTGCAATACCGACACCTTCTGCTCCAGGCCGACCTCAAGACCCATCGGAGTGCTCCGCAACACGGGCTGAAGATCGTGGTGAGCGGCTCGACCGGCCTGGTTGGCAGCTCTCTGATTCCATTTCTCACCAGCGGGGGACATGATGTCGCGCGGCTGGTGCGGCGAGCACCGCGCACCGGTGAGATCCATTGGGATCCTATTGCCGGCCGCCTGGATCCCGCTCAGCTCGAGGGGGTTGATGCCGTAGTTCACCTGGCCGGAGAAAACCTTGGCGCACGCTGGTCCAGCGTGCGCAAACACGCCATCCGTGACAGTCGCGTCCGCGGCACCCGGCTTCTAGCCCAGACACTTTCGCAGCTCACTCGACCTCCCCGGGTCCTGGTCGCCGCCTCGGCGGTCGGAATCTACGGCAATAGGGGAGACGAGGTTCTCAGCGAGTCCAGCGCAACGCTGCCCACGCGACCGGATTTTCTGGTCGAAGTGGCCCGGGATTGGGAGGCGGCCACGGAGCCGGCCCGAGCCGCCGGCGTACGGGTGGTAATGCTTCGCTCGGGGCTGGTGCTCTCTCCGGCGGGAGGCGTGCTTGGGAGGATGCTCCCGGCCTTCCGGATGGGGGTTGGCGGTCGCCTCGGTTCTGGCCGCCAATGGATGAGCTGGATCGCCATCGATGACGCTATCGGGGTCATCCATCATGCCTTGATCACGGAGGGCCTGTCCGGCCCGGTCAATGCCACCGCACCGTATCCGGTTACCAACCGGGAATTTGCCGCCACCTTAGGGCGGGTACTTGGCCGGCCAGCGATCTTCCCCGTGCCGGCCACGGCACTCCGACTCGCGTTCGGGGAAATGGCCGACGTGGCCCTACTCGCAGGCGCTCGGGTGGTACCGGCGCGCCTGGTACGAAGCGGCTACCGGTTCCGCCACGAGCAACTCGAAGGGGCGTTGGGGTTTGTGCTTGGCAGAAGGGAGAAGTGAGCAGTGAGCAGTGAGCAAGGGAACAGTAAAGCGGTGAGCAGTAAGGAGTAAGGAGCATTAACAGAGTTTCTCATCCCGAGCCCTTCGACAGGCTCAGGGCAGGCTCCGCGAGGGACCTACTCGCCCGGCGTCGATGGTCGCCCAGTAGATCCCTCGTTTCACTCGGGATAAGGATTACTTCTCACTTCTCACTTCTTACTTCTCACTTCTTACTTCTTACTTCTTACTTCTCGCTTCTTACCTCTCACTTCTTACTTCTCACTTCCGACTGGCCTACTTTTCCCGCATGCCCACGCCGACCGCAGTCGTCCTCCTTAGCGGGGGGATGGACTCCACTACGACCGCCGCCATCGCCCAGCGTCGCGGATTCGAGCTCTGCGCTTTGAGCTTTCGATATGGTCAGAGGCACTCGATCGAGCTGGAGGCCGCTCGCCGGGTGGTGCAGCTCCTCAAGATTCGGCGGCACGTGGTCTTAGATATTGACCTGCGGGCATTCGGCGGCTCCGCCCTCACGGGCGATCTGGCGGTGCCCAAGGATACCCCTGCCGGCCAGATCGGCGACCGGATTCCCCCGACCTATGTCCCGGCTCGGAACACCGTCTTCTTGTCGTTCGCTCTCGGGTTGGCCGAGGTCACTGGCTCGCGAGATATCTTCATTGGTGCCAATGCGATGGATTACAGCGGCTACCCCGACTGCCGCCCCGAGTACTTAGAGGCCTTTCAACGAATGGCCAACCTGGCAACCAAGGCGGGAGTCGAGGGTCGTGGGGTTACGATCCATGCCCCGCTGATCGCCCTTAGCAAGAGCGAGATCGTGCAGCGGGGGATCTCACTCGGCATCGACTTCGGCCTCACCTGGACCTGCTATGACCCCAGTTCAGACGGTCTCGCCTGTGGCCATTGTGAGGCCTGTCAGCTACGGCTGAAGGGGTTTCGCGAGGCGGGGGTGGAGGATCCACTGCGGTATCAGGACGTCGGGGTTGGTTGAAGAACAGCGGGACCTTTCACGCTTGACTTGTCTATGCCTTACGCCGTCAAGGAGATCTACTACACCCTCCAGGGTGAAGGTGCCAACGCCGGCCGGGCAGCAGTATTCTGCCGCTTCGCCGGATGCAACCTGTGGAGCGGGCGGGAGCAGGACCGTGCCGAAGCCGTCTGCAGCTTCTGCGATACCGACTTCGTGGGAACGGACGGTCCCGGTGGTGGCAAATTTGCCACCGCTTCCGACCTGGCCCACGCCGTGGCCTCGGTCTGGCCGGCCGGTTATCCCATCGACCGACGGTTTGTAGTCTGCACCGGTGGTGAGCCATTGCTGCAGCTCGATCGGCCCCTGCTCGAGGCGCTGCACGCGGAGGGATTCGAGGTGGCGGTCGAGACCAACGGAACGGTTCCACCCCCGACAGGAATCGATTGGCTCTGCGTGAGCCCCAAAGCCGAGGCTGTGCTCGTCATCGAGGAGGGCGACGAGCTCAAGCTGGTGTTTCCCCAGGAAGGGGCCGAGCCGGAACGATTCGAGCGGCTTCGGTTCCGGCATTTCTTCCTTCAGCCCATGGACGGGCCGTCGCGGGAATCGAATACCGAGAAGGCGCTGCGCTACTGTTTGAGCCACCCGCGGTGGCGGCTCAGCTTGCAGACCCATAAGCTTCTCGGAATCCCGTGACCATGCACGGCTACTCCGACCGCATCAACCACGCCCTCGCCTTCGCCGCCAAGTACTATGGGGCCGTCGCCCCAGCTGGCTCGGGCATGGATTACCTGGCTCATCCGGCCAATGTGGCCATCATCCTCGCGCGGTACGACTGCGAGCAGGTCACGATCGTCAGCGGGATTCTCCACCATGTGCTGGAGGAGAGCGCCCACAATCGGGCAGCCCTGGAGCAGAAGATCGCAAACAAGTTCGGGCCCGTGGCCCTGGCGATTGCCCGAGACGCCATCGAGCCGAAGTACGACCACCGCGGAAATGAGCGGCCCTGGCAGTCCTGCAAGTCGGAATATCTGGCCCAACTGGCCACGGCCGAGCCCCGGGCACTCGATATCTGCGTGGCGGATGAGATCCATGGCTGCGGCTCAACCATGACCGCAATCCGCCGACTGGGCGTCGAGTACGTGCGAACGGTGTCCCGGGCGGGATCGGAGCAGACCGTCTGGTGGTATCGCTCTCTGCTGGAAGTGCTCGACGCTCGGCCCGACTGGCCGCGGCGGGAAATGCTCTCGGAGCTCAGAATCATGAGCGCAGATCTGGTTCGCAGTCTGCGCCACACGGAGGAGGAAGTCTGAATCGCGTTCTATTAGCGGCGCTGGTCATCGCCGGGGTCGCATGCGGCGGCCCTCGCCCGCCTGAGCCGCTCAATCCGGTCCGATTCCTCCTCATCAACGATGTGTACGTCGCCGACACCATGTCCGATGGCCGTGGTGGATTGGCGCGGGTGGCCACCGTTCATACTCGGCTCGTCGACCAGGGCCCGATTCTGTTCGTCCTGGCAGGCGACGTGCTGAGCCCGAGTCTGCTGAGCAAGTACTATAGCGGGCGCCAGATGGTCGAGGCCCTGAACGCCGCCAAGCTCGACTACGCCACCTTTGGTAACCACGAGTTCGAGCTGGACCGCGATACCCTCGTGGCTCGGATCGCCGCCTCGAATTTCAAGTGGATCTCGAGCAACTGTACCGAGAGCAACGGCACGCCATTTCCCAAGGTCCTTCCCTGGGACACCCTCCGGGTCTCGGGGCACAAGCTGGGTCTCTTCGGCCTGACCCTAATCGGCAATTATCGTCGTTACGTCCGTTGCGTGAACCCGGACAGCGCCGCCCATCTCGCGATCGATACGCTGAGTGCTCTCGGCGCCGACCTGATCGTAGCAATCACCCACCAGACCGTCGCAGCCGACCGAGACCTGCTCTCCCACGAGCCGAAGCTCGACCTCGTCCTGGGAGGTCACGAGCATGAGGCGCACGACTCAGTGGTCTCAGGACGGCACGTCCTCAAAGCCGATGCCAACGCTCGCACCGCACAGTTCGCAACCCTTTGGGGTGGCAAGGGACAATGGCGCCAGGCCGTAGGCCTGGTCTCCATCGATTCCCGCCTCCCATCGGACACCGCCGTGAGCCGAGTGGTCGAGGGGTGGGAGGACAGTCTGCGGGAGCGGCTGGGGCCGGAGCGAGCCGTCGCAACCACCGCGACGCCCATTGATGCGAGGGACGAGGTCTCGCGCAAGCGGGAGTCGGTTCTGGGCGACCTGGTCGCGGACGCCATCCGGGCGGAGACCGGGGCCGACGTGGCCCTGATCAACGCGGGATCCATGCGGTTGGATGACGTGATTCGCGCCGGTGCCCTCACCAATTATCAGCTCGAATCCATCTTCCTGTTTGCCGACGAGACCAGGATCGTGAGCTTTCCGGTGGCCGGAGGCCGGCTTCGCGAGCTCCTGGAGCATGGTGTATCCGATTCTGCTCTGGGGAAGGGGGGCTTCCTTCAGGTGTCGGGAGTGACGTTCACCTACGATCCGGGACGTCCATCCGGAAAGCGACTGGTCGGTGACATTCGCCGGGCGGGAGGAGGGCCGATCGCGGAGGGCGACACAGTCCAGGTGGCATTCGACGCCTATCCTGCATGCCAGGGGGGCGATGGCTACCGCGTGCCAGAGGCGGCCGCGAGCTGCCCAGCCGGGGATGCTGCGCCCCGGGCGGTAGACCTGTTGATGCGATATCTCGCCGACTCGCTGGGAGGGCAGGTGAAGCCCCCGACAGATGGCCGAATCTCCCGGACGGGAAACACAAATCCCGGCTGAGCAGCGCTCGCCGGGACCGGCAGCCTTAGCAGTTTTGATCACCCAGGCTGCAAAGCTGGAACTCCCTGGGGCCCCGAAGGGCTATGTCACTTCTATGTTGCAAGAAAGCTAGCCACGGAGGCGCGGTAGATCAACCTCCGGCTACACCCCGGCACGGCCCGCCTTTCTCTTGGCACTCAAAGTTTCGACACATCTGCCGAAATTCTTAAGTGCTCTTCACGCCGGTCTGGCAGGCCGACCTCAGGCCGGTCGCCCCGGCTCCCTTCAACCGCTGGGCGCTGATATTATATGCCATGGGTTTAACACCTGCGACGCCGCTCGTTACCCTGCCCAGCGCCTTTGCCGCTGCGTGTCGGCTGTCGCGGACAGAGGGCGAGCTTTTCGAGCGCTGTCGCGCCGCCCTCACCCGTAGGTTCCAGAGTGAGCGGATCTGGTTCACCCTCGTATCCCCCAATGCCAGCGTGCAGCAGGTTGGTCCCGAGCAGGGCCTGGATAGCTCGGTTGAGGTGGCCCGCCTAGGCAGCGGAGAGACCGAGGTCGTCATCCAGGCTGATCCGTCGGTGGCCGGCGAGATGCGCGCCGTGGCCATGCCACTGGCACTCGGGCTCAGCGTGGTGCTCGAGCTCCGAAGCATCCTGTTGGAACGTCAGGCCGCGTTGGACGATGCGGTCTTCCAGCTCCGCGCGCTGCGCCAGGTCGCCCGGCTCCTGTCATCGGTCCACTCGGTGGAAGAGACCGAGCAGCTCATCCTCGACTTCATGGCCGAGGTGTTCTTCGCCTGGTGGGCCTGCCTCTATCGGCCGGAAGGAGAGGTCTACGCACCCAAGGTCTTCCGCTCGCTCAATGACCGACTTCGCCCGGCACCCATCAACAAGGCCGCGCTGGATCAGGTGCTTCCTGCCGGCAGCGCCTCCGTGGGCGCCGACGACGCCGGGGTGGCCAGCCTGGTCGGCCCCGGCGCGGAGCTGGTCGTTCCTCTGGATGCGGGTGCCGAGAGGATGGCGGTTCTGGTGCTGGGATCCAGAATCAGCGACAAGCTTTATGGCCGGGCCGAGCTCGAGCTGGCCGGGACACTCTCGTTCGCGGCTGCGATCGCGCTCAAGAACTCCGAGCTGGTCGAGCAGCTCCATAGTGCCGCCACCACCGACGAGCTCACCGGGTTGTACAACCGCCGAGCTCTCGAGGAACGTCTCGCTGCCGAGATCTCCCGCAGCCTGCGCCATCAACTGCACACCAGCATCCTCCTGCTCGACCTCGACCGCTTCAAGAACGTCAACGACACCTTAGGGCACGCAGCGGGTGACCGGCTGCTCATCCAGGTCGCCCGAGTGTTGCGGCAGCAATGCCGGGCGCTGGATGTCGTGGGCCGCCTCGGTGGCGACGAGTTCCTCGTCATCCTGCCTATGACCAAGCCCGCCGAGGCGCAGGTGTTCGTGGCTCGGGTGCAGGCCAATCTGCGGGATACGGAGAAAGACAATCCGGAGTTCGGCCCGTGCACTCTGAGCATGGGAATCGCCGAGTCTCCCCGCCATGGTACGACGGTGAGCAGCATCCTGGCCGCGGCCGATACCGCGCTCTACAAGGCCAAGCGAGGAGGCAGGAACACCGTCGAAATCGCGGACAGCTAAGCCCTTCATGGCGCACCCGGAGTTCACCTTTCTCGGCGACGCCGTGTGGCTCGACTTTGTCAACAGCGCACGCGGCCGAGAGCCCGAGCCACCCGATTTAATGCCTGATGGCCCCGCCTTCGAGCGCTGGGCCCGCGCGCTCCGCCTCGAGGTCGATAGCACAGAAACACCTTTCAGGGTGGTGCGCCGGTTCCGCGACCAGCTGACGGAGCTCGCCGAAGCGCTCCACCACGGTCTGCACCTTCCCGCCGCCTCCATCGAAGCCATCAACGATGTCCTGAGCCGGACGCCGGGAAACCACCAGCTCACCCGAATCAGCGGAGAGTGGCGGCTCCGGTTTGCGCCCGCCCGCATGCTCACCGCCATGGAGACCATCGCTCGCTCGGCTGCCGCGACTCTGGCTGATCCGCAGATCGCCGTGCGACGTTGCGCCGGGGAGAGTTGTACTCTGTTCTTCACCGATGCCTCACCCAATCGGTCCCGCCTCTGGTGCAGTCCGGCGTTTTGCGGCCGGCACGCCCGGATCGAGCGCCGGCGGGGGCTGTTGCGCTGAGCACCCCGGATCCACTAGGCGCCTTCAAGCGTACCCGGGAGGCCCTGGGCTCTCGCTACCGGCTGGAGCGTATCGTCGCGTCCTCCGCGGAACGGGTGTTGTTCGAGGCGGTGGACGAGGTGCTCAAGCGTCGGGTCAGCGTGCGGGTCAACTTTTACCAGGATCCCGCCGTCCGCACCTGGTTTCTTCGAGAGGCGGAAGCGCTCGGCCAACTCGATCATCCGGCCATCCGCCATGTGTACGACGCGGGCGTCAACGGAGACCTGGCCTACCGCGTGGGCAACTGGATCGAAGGAGAGGGTCTCGACCAGGCGATCCAGCGCGGTCCTCGGCCAATTCCGACAGTGCTGGCCTTCGCGCGCGAGCTGCTGGGGGCGCTGGAGCATGCCCATCTGCACGGGATTGTGGTGCGGCGGATCGTTCCGGCGTCGGTAGTCCTGAGCCCGGCCGGGCGTGGGACCGTCACCGACCTCCGATTCTGCAGCTACGTGCTTCCTGCCCTCCCCCGGGGTACCGTGCCGTCGGGGCAGATGTACATGGCTCCCGAGGTACGGGAGGGCGCGGTGGGCGATCCTACCTGTGACGTGTATACCGCCGGGGCGCTGCTCTACTTCGCCGTCACAGGAAGGGAGCCAACCCTCGACAGTAGAGAACTCCGGCGCCCGACCGAGCTCCGTCCGACCTGTCCCCGAGCCATCGAGCGAATCGTGCTACGGGCCCTCCAGCAAGGCCCGCAGGATCGCTACCTCACGGCCGCCGAGATGCTCGAGGATCTGGCCACGGACGCGGGGACGTTCGAGACCAGGGCCGTCACGGTGGGCGAGGCGCGTCTCATCGGCACCGAAGATCGCGCGCGGTGGGAGCAGCGGCTGCGTCGCGCCCTGGGAGACGACTATGAGCTGCTCGAGCTCCTGGGCGCGGGTGGCTTCGGGCGGGTGTATCGGGTGCGTGACCTGCACCTGGAACGCGAGGTTGCGCTGAAGGTGTTGCATCCGGTTCTGACCCGTGATCCGGAGGTGGTGGAGCGTTTCCGGCGGGAGGCCCAATTGGCCGCCGGGCTCAACCACCCCAACATCGTGAACATCTACGACATTGCCGGTCGATCGGGACTCATCTGGTACACGATGGAGCTCATCGACGGGCCCAATCTGGCTCAGATGGTGGAACAGGAGGGACCGCTCTCGCTCGAGCGGGTCATCCGGCTGCTTCGCGAGGCCCTCTCGGCCCTGGCCCATGCGCACGGCTCGGGGCTGGTACACCGCGACATCAAGCCGGAGAACATGCTGATCGAACCCGATGGCAGCCTCCGGATCACTGATTTCGGACTGGCGTTAGCCCTTCGGGGAAAATTCGGTGGCGCCACCAGCCAGAGTGGAACCCCGCAGTTCGCCAGCCCGGAACAGCTGCTGGGCGAGCGAGTGGATCAGCGCTCGGATCTCTACAGTCTGGCTGCAGTTGCCTATTACGCCCTGCTGGGAACCGCTCCGTTCCCCGGGCTCACCGCCGAGCAGGTCCTGGCCAAGCAGACGACCAATCAATTCCCTTCCTCCCGCGGGCGGCGGGAGGATGTGAGCGAGGCGCTCGAAGCCGTGCTGGATCGGGCCCTGAGCGCCGATGTGGAAGCGCGCTACCCGTCGGCGGCGGAGTTTCTCCAGGCCCTCAATCGGGCAGTGGAGGGAAGCTCTCGGGAGGCGGTGGCTGACTGGGCCCGGGCGGCGGCCCGATGGCTCCGCGGCTCCCCCCTTGACTAAATTCACCCGGAACGCAGATTTGTCCCCGCGAATACCGCCCTCGCAGGAGCTTCGATCATTCAGTAACGATCTAAGGACCCGGGTGCTCGCCAACGGGTCTTCATTTTTTATGACGCAGGATAGGCCTGCGTTCATAAAAACTCGGGTGTGCCGGACCAACCGGCCCCGACGCAGTCAAACAAACATGGAGTAGGAGCAATGGCTCGCACCCTCGGCACGGTGAAGTGGTTCAACGACGCGAAAGGTTTTGGTTTCATCACCCCGGAGAATGGAGACAAAGACTGCTTTGTCCACCACACCGCCATCAAGGCGGAAGGCTTCCGCAGCCTTTCCGAGGGTGACAGGGTGGAGTTCGACATCGTGCAGGGTGCAAAGGGCCCCGCCGCCGAGAACGTCATCAAGGTGAAGTAAGCTAGCAGCTATCAGCTAACAGCTATCAGTCCTGCAAAACGGCCCTCCTCGAGCTTACCCGAGGAGGGCCGTTAGCTGTTAGCCCTTAGCTGTTAGCCCTTAGCTGTTAGCCCTTAGCCGTTAGCTGTTAGCCGTTAGCCGTTAGCTGTTAGCTGTTAGCCCTTAGCTGTCAGCTCACTTGTGCCGATAAATCACCCTGCCCCGCGTCAGATCGTAGGGAGAGAGCACCACGCTCACCCGATCGCCCTCGAGTACGCGAATCTTGAACTTGCTCATCTTCCCGGCGGCGTATGCCAGGATCTCGTGGCCGTTCTCCAGCATCACCCGATAGTTGCGATCGGGCAGGACCTCGGTCACGACTCCCTCCATCTCGATCCCTTCTTCCTTGGCCATCCACTCGCCTCCAATGGGGCTAACGGGCATCCGGCCGCAGGCACCGGGCTGACGGGCGTGGAATCTGGCTCTCCCGCCCGAAGGAAGCAACTGCGCGAGCGGGTTAGGAGGCTTTCTTGACCGGGAGCCGCGTGCGGATCTGCTGGATCTGACCCTCGACCAGTTCTACCAACCTACCGATGGTGTCCGCATCGAAGCTGAGCTCAGCACCGGCCACCCGGTACATCTCGGGAAGGCTGCGCACGGCGCCCAACGCCAGCGCCTCGCGATAGCGGACGACCGCTTTCTCCGGGTCCTCCAGGCTGTTGCGCCAGACCTGAAGGGCCCCCACCTGAGCGATGCCGTACTCGATGTAGTAAAAGGGATACTGGAAGATGTGTAACTGCCGATACCAGCGCGCGACTCGCTCGCGCTCGAGCCCGGACCAGTCCACTCCCCGCTCGAACCGGCTGCGAATCCGAAGCCACGCTTCATCCCTAGCTGCGGCATCACCGCCCTTACCGCTGCTGTAGATCCAGGTCTGGAACGCATCCACCGAGGCGATATGGACCAGGCTGAGAAGCACATCCTCCAGGTGCTCCAGCCAGGCGCTCCAGTAATCCTCGGGCGTGAAATAACCGGTCGGCTGGACCAAGTGCGCCGCAGCCAGCAGCTCCATGGACATGGAGGCGAGCTCCGCCGCCTCCGAGCCGGTGTGCCGCTGCCAAACGAAGGGCTGCGCGTGCGTGGCGAAGGCATGGAATGCGTGACCCGCCTCGTGCAGCAAGGTCATCACATCATCCACCAGACCCACCGCGTTCATGAAAATGAACGGCCGGCCGCGGAACTGGAGCGTCTCGCAGTAGCCGCCCGGCGCCTTCCCTTTGCGACTCTCCAGATCGAGCAGCCGTTCCTCGATCATGGTTTGAAACTGCCGGCCGAGAACCGGATCCACGTGCTCGAAGACCCGCTGAGCCTTGCTGGTAAACTCGGCAGTCGTCTGAAAGGGACGAAGCGGACTGGCGCGGTAGGGGTCCACGGCAAGATCCCACGGCCGGAGGGCCGGAAGACCCAGGCGCCGGCGCCGCACCTCGAGAATGCGCTCTACCGCCGGCGCGACGGTCTGCTCGATGGCTCGGTGAAACCGCTCGCAGTCGATGGGAGTGTAATCGAAACGGAACTTGGCCGGGAAGATATAGTCGCGAAAGTTGGCGAACCCGGCGTTGCCAGCAGCCCGCTGGCGCAGCCCGTACATCCGATCGAATAAGCTCGCGAGTGTATCGTGCTGATCGATGTAGGGCTGGGTCGCCGCCCGGAATGCGCGTTCGCGGACCGCGCGGTCGGGACTCTTGAGGAACGGTTGGAGCTGGGGCAAGGGCCGCTCTTCCCCTTCCCACTCGACCGTCATGGAACCGGTGATGCGTTGATAGCGGGCGCTCAGCTCCTCCAGCTCGGCGAAAACCGGAACATTCTCCTCTCGAAAGATCTCGATCGAAGTGCGAAACCGGGCGAGTGTGGTCTGAAGCTGGGGCGTAGAATAGCCGGATTCCACCAGCCGCCGGGCCAATTCGACACTCCGCTCCTCCATCCGCGGTAGAATCTCGGTGCTGAAGCGGAGATGATCGGCTTCTTTGACCGCATCGGAGGTGTCGATGGTATAGGCGATCATCGCCTGGGCAGCCGCCTCACCGACCAGCTCCTCGAGGGTGGACCACTCATGCAGCCAACCCTCGATCGAGTCGGCCTCGAGCGGGCGCCTGGCAAGCTCATCGAAGTAGGGAGAAATATCCTGCCACCGCGCCTTGGCCAGCGCGCTTGGGGACGAGGGCAGCACTGAAACGGTCACAAGAACTCCTTCAGGAGGTTCCGGCGGTGCGATCGTTGCGGTAATAGAGATAGGCAAGCGACAGCATCACGAAGCCGAGCAAAAATACCGATCCGATCCGGTAGAGGGCATCGAGCGAGGACAGATCGAAGAAGACGACCTTCACCACCGCGAGTCCCGCGACCGTGAGGCCGGCTACTCGAACCGGCTTGAGCGCGCGACGGAAGCCGAGCCCCACCAGCGTGGCCGCGAAGATCAGCCACCAGGCACTTACGGCGAGCCCACCCGCAAGTGTGGCATTTTCGACCGAGATGCTTCGCAGCGCAAAGAATCGCCGGATCTCAGCCGTAACACCGAACAGCGTCATCAACCCAGCAACAACCCAGAACGCATTCCGCGCGAGGCGGGTATCGTCCCGGGCCGGGTCGCCCTTCCAGAGCCCGGCTGCCAGCGCCACCGTGCTGGCGATACCGCCCCATAGGGCTAGAGCCCAGGGTCCGACAAAGGCGGCATCTGCTGCCGTCCGTCGGTCGAACGCGCCGTTGAACAGGTGCTCGAGGGCGAACGCGAGGGTGACGGTGCCGTACCAGCGGCCATCTGTTCGGCCCAGCCGATGGTCCAGGGCGGGCCACAGCAGGGCGAGCCCGAGGAGCGCCCAGACCCGGCTGATCCCGTCCCACTGGGCCGTTGCCGCTATCGCCACCGCACCGGCCCCTACCAAGGCAAAGGCAGGCAGCGGGCGGAGGTAGCCCACGAGAAGATAGGGGAGGGCCACAAGCAGAGGAACCAGGCCCGGATCCCCGTGGAATCGTTCGGGAGCTACCGTGTGGACCGCCCAACCCAGGAGAAAGGGCGTGATGAAGAAGTAAAGTGCTTCGCCTGCCGACCACCCGGGGCCGGTATTCTGAGGAGCAAGATCCAACGGCAGCACCTGAGGGCGCCGAAGCCCATGCCACCAGACCGGTGCGGCCAGCACCAGCGCCGCGGCCAAAATCGGCCAATGATGGTGCAGTCGATCGCTGGCCGCTGCCACAAACCACCACCCACCTGAGAAAGTGAGAAAACGCGTCTCCCACCAGCGCTCGCGCAGACCGACATAGAGGCCGGCTGTCCCACCGATCATCCCGAAGAGCAGCACCGCCCAGGGCACCGCCCGGTCAGCGGCGCCCGCCGTTCCGACACCGAAGTAGCTGGCGGCGACGACCAGCATGGCCAATCGCCATCCTCGCCGCGCAGCAACCAGCCCAAGGCCGGCAGCCATGCTCGCGAGATAGAGCAGCAGAAGATTGGCATTGGAGCGGTCGTGCCCCAGCAGGACCGGGGCGAGGAAGGCACCGAGAGCGGCGGTGGTCCCGAGCGCTTCGACATTGACGGCGTAGGCGATCATGGCAAGAGCGATGGACACCAGCGCCAACCCCACGATGCCGATGAAGGACGGTACCACACCATAGAGCTTGGATGCCGCCCACACGCTGAGATAGATGATGCCTGCTCCACAACCGATCAGGGCCGCGCCGTAGGTGCGGTAGCGGGACTGCAGCCGCCAGCCGATGGCTCCGACGATGACCCCTGCGCCAACCCCACCGATGCAACGCATGACCGGGGTGATCCAGTTGCGGTCGAAGGAGAGCTTGAGCAGGTACCCCATCGCCGTAATCAGGGCAGCCACGCCTATGGCGAGCAGTCCACGCTGCCCGATCCACTGCTCCGAGGTGAGCCGACTGGTTGGTCGAGGGATGGGACGAGCTGCGGGAGCACCTGGAGAGATCTGAGGAGGTGCGGGCGTCACCTGCGCGACGGGAGCGGTGGCTGGCCGCGGTGACGGCGGAGGTGGTGGAGGTACCGCAGATGGGCGAGTCGCCGGCGCTCTGCCGGCCAGCTCCCGCATTAACGTCTCGAGAACGGCCACCCGCTGCTCCAGGCGATCAAGCCGATCGTCCGGACTCACGAGACGCCGGCCTCCTGCTTGGCGGCGGCGGCTCCAGCGGGCATCCTGCCATCGGCCCGCACTTGGAATGCCATTATCCCTACCAAGGCGACATATCCTCCCGCGACATAGAACGGCCACCCATGGCCCAATCGCTGGAAAACGGTCGTAGCGAGCAGCGGAGCACCCACCCGCGCCAGACCGGCAAAGGTCTGCGCGACACCCATGGTGGTGCCCAGTTCGCCCGGATCGGAGTAGCGAGACATGAGGGACGTCGTGGCCGGGAAGAGCAGCGCCGTACCGATCGGCACCAGGGGTATGACCGCGGCCAGCGTCCAGAGATCCCTGGGCGTAGGATAAAGCACCAGACCGAGAGCGAGAAGGGCAGTCCCGGTGCGCATAGTCCAGAGCTCTCCAAGGCGATCCACGATCGGTCCCAGGAGCAGACTCCGCATCACCAGGGACAGCGCACCGATGTACGCGAAGATCGGCCCAATGTTCGCCTCGGTAAGCCGGAACTCCGCACCCAGGTACAGGGCGAGCACCGAGGTCATCGAGGAGAAAGCCAGCATCCCCACACCATAGATCCAGATCAGCCGGGATACTGGTTGAGCGGGATGCCTCACCACCAACCATGCCGGATGCCAGAGCGGCTTGCGAGGTGGTCCCGCCACGGCGGAATCGCGGACCCGCGACTCCGGGAGCCATTTCCAGGCGAATGCCACATTCACCAGACAGAGACCGGCGGCAAGAAGTCCGGGCACCTCATGGCCGAAGTGGAAAGCAAACGAGCCGATCGCGGGACCGAGGATCACGCCGGCCGAGGTTGCGGCGGAGAGCCAGCCGAGAGCCCGGGCTCGATCCTTGGGCTCGATGGAATCGGCGACGTACGCCTGTGCCACCCCCGTCGTGCCGCCACCTGCACCTTGCACTAGCCGGGAAGCCAGCAGCAGCCAAACGCTGTCGGCAAAGCTGAACACCACATAGGCCATTGCAGAGGCACTAAGCCCAATAAGCAGGGCCGGCCGCCGACCGTAGCGATCGGAGACTCGGCCCCACACCGGGGCCGCGAGGAGCTGAGCAATGGAGAACGATGCGATCAGCCGGCCAACGGTTTCGGGTGAGGCGTGCAGCTTGAGGGCATAGAACGGCAGTAGCGGGAGCACGATCATGAAGCCGATCATGTCCACGAAGTTGACCGCGATCAGTACCGCCAGCCGTCGGAAGTTGGTGCCCGGATCAAATCCGGCCACCATCATCCTCCGCTCCCCCGCTCGGCGCCGAGCGCGAAGACCGCTGCGCTCACCAGCATGAGCACCACCCCATAGGCTGCCGCCACTCCCACGTCGGATTGCCGCAGGCTGGAAAGGATTTCCAGTGAGATAGGCCGGGTATCGTAGGTGTAGAGCATGATAGAGGTCACGAAGTCTCCGAAAGCGGTGACGAAGGCGAGACTTGCTCCGGCAACCAGCGCCGGGCGGAGCAACGGCAGAATGACCCGCCTCAAGGTTCGCGCGCGACCCGCACCGAGGCTGGCAGAGGCCTCCTCCAGAGACGGATCGAGCGCCCGAAAGCCCGCGAAAATCGCCCGGCTGGTGATCGGCAGATTCCGTACGAGATAGGCCAGGGGGAGGATCCAGACTGTTCCTACCAGGATGAATCGGCCGACAGCAGGTGCGTGGACACTGAAGGCGGCGGCCAGCGCGATAGCGAACACGGTTCCTGGCACCGCCCACGGGAGCGCCATCAGGCCCTCGATGAGCCGGGCGCCACGGAGCCGCCGTCCCGCACTCAGTACTCCGCCCAGGAGCGCGATCGAGACTGCCAGGACGGTCGCTGCGGTAGCCAGCCACACACTGTTGAGCAGGGGACGAACCCGGACCGGATCGCGGATCAAGGCGAGATAATTCCCCAGCGTGTACGCCGGCGGAAGCGGCTCCGTGGTCCAGGTTCCGAGCGGCACGAACGAGACCAGCAAGAGCGTCAGATGCGGCAGCAGGAGCACACCGGCGAAGCCCCAAGCGAAGGCGGTGAGCAGCCTCCGGGTCAGTGGGTGGCGCAGCGGGATACGGTTCGGCGCGACCCCCTTCCGCCCACCTGCCGGGTTATCAGGCGCATGGGTCCCGCGGAGCAACCACAGGGCGAGCAGGGCAAGGATGGTGAGCGAGATGGTCTCCACCATCGCGAGCTCGTTCTCGCCGTTGAGACGGGTGGCGACGATCTGCGTCGTCATCACCCGGTACCCGCCACCGAAGATGTAGGGCGCACTGAAGGAGGCCAACGAGCTCATGAAGGTGAGAATCGCGGCCCCGGCGAGCGAGGGATACAGCTGGGGGAGAACGACGTGTCGCAGGGTTCGCCAGCGGCCCGCGCCGAGGCTCGCCGCGGCTTCGTACAGGGAGAGGTCCAGCGAGGCGAGCCCGGCGCGACCGAAGAGGTAGAAGTACACGTACATCGAGTAGGCGTGCACCAGGAGGATCGCCCAGGGACCCTGAAACTGCCACGGCGGATTCTCCAGGTTGAGGATTCGCTGCACCAGCAGCGACACGAACCCGGTCTCACCGTAAAGGAAGAGAAAGGCCATTACCCCGACCAGCGGCGGAAGAACGGCGGGAAGGGCAACCAGTCCGCCCAGTATTCGGCCGCCGAGCAGCTCGTAGCGCGACAGGAGAAGGGCAAGCGGAAGCCCAATGGCCGCGGCAAGCACGACGCTGGCGAGAGAGATGAACAGACTGCCCCAGAGCGCCTGCCACTCGCTGGGGCGCTGGAAGAAGAGCCGCACGTAGGCCAGCGTCCAACCGCCAGGCTCGCGCAGCCCTTCGATCAGTACCAGTACGAGGGGGTACACCACCAGCCACAGGAGCAGCAGGAGTAGGCCCGCGGCGGCGGTACGGGCCCATCGGGAGCCGGTCACCGGATCGGGTGCGCGAAGAGGTGAATGCCACCAGCGGTCCGGCGGCTGGGCATGATCCCTACCTGTTCTCCGATTCGGACTGCTTGTTGGGGGGCTTCGACCTCGATGGCGGCGCCAGCTCCGTCGAGCAAGACGGTGTAGAGGGCCGAGGGTCCCACGAAACGTCGCTCCCGGACGGTGGCACTCACCACCCCAACACCCGGCGGCGTCAGCCGGAGAGCCTCGGGCCGGACCAGCATCAGGGCCGGCCCTGGAGCCAACTGGGGCTGGCCCGGCACCCGTTCGACATCCCATTCCGCCGAGCCGATCCGGACCCGCGTCCCTCGTTCACTCGCTCCGACCACCTCGACCCGAAGGCTGCTAGAGCGGCCCACGAAGCCGGCGACGAACGGGTTGGCGGGAGTGACGTAGAGCTCGTTGGGGGTACCAGCCTGCTCCAGACGTCCCTGACGCAGAACCGCTACCCGGTCGCCCAGATCGAAGGCTTCGTCCTGTTCATGGGTGACGAGAATGGTGGTGATGCCGACTCGCCGGATCACGTCCCGGATTTCGCGCCTGGTACGCTCCCGAAGGGTGGGATCGAGATTGGAGAGCGGCTCATCCAGGAGCAGGACTCGCGGCTCCGGCGCGAGCGCTCGGGCTAACGCAACCCGCTGTTGCTGGCCTCCCGAAAGCTGAGAGATCCGTCGCCGCTCGAACCCAGCCAGGTCCACCAGCGCGAGCGCCCGAGCAACCCGCTCTTGCAGTTCCTCGCCTCGGACCCCGAGCGACTCCAATCCGAAGGCCACGTTGTTGCCGGCGTCCAGGTGGGGAAACAGGGCATAGTGTTGGAACACCATCCCGAAGCGACGTGCCACCGGTTCGAGCTGGGTGACATCCTCGCCGTCCACCAGCACCCGACCACCGTCAGGAACCTCAAACCCCGCGAGGAGTCGCAGTGTCGTGGTCTTTCCGCTGCCGCTCGGACCAAGCAGAGCCAGCATCTCGCCGCGATCCAACGAGAGCGACAACCGGTCGACCGCCACGGTGCCGTCGAACCGCTTGACCAGGTCCTCGAGCTTAAGGAAGGTCACCGCTTTCCCGTGTTGCGCACGTGCCGGTCCCAGTAGCCCATCCAGGCGGTGCCGTTTCGAGCGAGGAGATCCCAGTCCATGTGCGCTACCACCATCCGGCGTTCGACCTGTGCAACCCAGGCTGGGATTCGCTCACGCGGCAGGTCGCGCCTGGCCGGGAGCCGGAACACGCGCTCTGCCGCGAGGAGCTGACCTTCTTCGCTCCCCACGTAGTCGATGAACGCCTTGGCCGCCTCGACGTGGCGACAGCCTCTGACCAGGCCAATCGCGTCGTCGATGACCACTGTGCCACTGGAGGGGAAGACATAGTCGAAGGGCATCCCCTTAGACCGGCTGATCAACACGTCAGGAAGGTCCCACAGGGTCAACAGTCCCTCGCCCCGGGCAAGCCGGGCGTCGAGGATCGCCGGATTGAGGGCGTACGCCTTGGTTTGACCGTCGAGCCGTCGGAGCCACGCTATGCCCTGGGTCGTGTCCCCCGTTTGCCGGAGACTTCGCACTAGGATGAGGCCCCAGATCGCGCGCATGGTACCACTCGCCATCGGATCGCGGATCAAGACCTTGTCCCTCCAGCTTGGGGCAAGCACCTCGTCCCAGTCCTTGGGCGCCCGCTCTCGGGAAAGCAGCCGGTTGTTGAACGCGATCACCACGGGGGTGCGGTAGACCGGATAGTACAAGTCGCCCGGGCCTACGCCGCCCGGCCCCACATGATCCGACCACGCGGGGCGATAGGGGGCGAGCAGCGAGTCGTGCACGCCGCGGTCGAAGATGGTCGTGGGTCCCCCGAACCAGACGTCGGCCTGGGGATTGACCCGCTCGAACCGTAACCGATCGAGAATCTCCTGAGATCCCATGTCGAGCCAGCGGACGTCAATGTCGGGCCGTTTAGCCTCGAAGGCATGCTCCAGCAGGGTGAGCTGATCCCGGCCGTGCGGAGAGTAGAGGACGACAGGGGTCCGGTGGTCGGGGGAGCAGGCGGTAAGGGCGGGAAGGACGGTAAGGGCGGTAAGGGCGGAAAAGACGGTAAGGCCGAAGAGCGCGGAGTATGGACGCGAAACAGGTTCGTCATCCCGAGGAGCGCACGCGACGAGGGACCCACTCGCCCTTTCCCGGAACCGATGCAGTAGGTCCCTCGCTTCACTCGGGATGACGTTCCTAGCTCCGCGCACTCTCTGTCCTTTCCCTCCTTACCATCCTCACCGTCTTTACCGCTCTCCTGTCTTTACCGCCCTTACCGCCTCTACCGCCCTTACCGTCCATGGGCCAGCGCCAGCAGATTGGCAAACAGCCGAAACGCTCCCGGAACGCCGGCCGGTAGCTGACGGAAAAAGCTGAGTCCGGTGTAGACGTAGTTCCCTTTCCCTGCTCGGGCGACGAGGAGACCCCCTTCGAGCGGCACATCGCCTGGATCGTGGGTCTCGAGAATCGGTCGATAGGCGTGGTCCCAGCTCCGCGCGAAGTACAGGCCACGTTCCTGGATCCAACCCTTCCAGTCAGACTGGTCCAGCCGGTTGGGCCGGCGGACTACCGGATCACCAGGAGCCAGGAGCCGTACCGGTGCGGTCTCGTCGGTCACCCGGTCGTGGGTGACAGGGAACTGGTTCGAGGACGCGCTGGCGGGAGGCACGGAGCTCTGTCCTATGGGCCGAAGCGGCGGGCCTCCCACCGTCATGGGGAATGGCGCAAAGTTGCCCTTGAAGAAGAACTGCTGCTGGTACTGAACAATCAGGAGCCCTCCATCGCGCAGGTAACTCAGCAGTCGATCGTTGTTCTCCACCAGGGAGGAGTCGGTCTCGTAGGCTCGGGGTCCGACAACGATGGCGTCGTAACGCCGGAGATCGGCGTGCTCCAACGCCTCTCGATCCAGGAGAACGACGGGCAGACCTATCTCGCGGAGGGCCTCGGGGACCTGATCGGCCGCGCCTCGGACATACCCGACGCGAGAGAGTCTCGGAAGTGCGACCGGCGCCAGGCGCACCGTCGCCGTCGCCGGGCTGATATAGGAGCGGGGCCGGATGTGGGGGTACGCGACGGTGTAGTCAGCCACGTCGTACGTCCGGCCCAGGCTGTCCCGTGCAATGGCCCGGATCTCGGCATCAAGCTTGACCGATCCGGCAGGGGGCCGGACCTCAAAGACGAACCTCTCTCGTTGATCCTCGCGCTCTAAGCGGAACGTCTGTCCCGCCACCCGAGGCCATCCCTCGGGAAGCGTCAACCCAACGGTGCCGACGGTGGTGTCTTTGGCCCCGTGCGTCAGGGTGACGGTGAGCCGATGGGTCTCTGGCGTGAGAGTGGACCACAGATCCATCGACGGCTCCAGTTTGACATCTAGCCTCGGCACCACGGTGAGTGGCCGACGGATCTCCCCCCTAGCCTGGTCGACCGAGCGGAAAACTACCTCCCGTTCAGCGGTGTACCGGCCCAGACTGTCTCCCACCGTGAACGTTCCGATCAGTGGCGGGGGCCCGAACGGCAGCCCGCGCACCTCGGGTGCCGCCCCGTCCCAGCGGTAGAGCGCGGAGCCTGCCCGGTCGAGCGTGAAATAGGGCGCGGTGATTTGGTCGCCTGCGATAACGCTGATTTCGGATCGCATGACCTGCCCCGGATAGAGTAGCCTCCCTTCGCCAAGTGGGCCCCGGATGCTCCACCCGGCGCTTGGTCGAAGCTGGGTTGAGACTCGCGCCACCCGCGAGGATGGATTCCACACGGTCAGGAGGACGTGCACTTCCTGCCCAGGCACGATCCGGTCGTCATCGGCTACCGCATCGAAGACAAGGGGTGATGCGGCTTCGGCGGCGGCGTCGATATGCCGGAGCTGATCGGCCTGCGGGGCGCTCGGGTCGGAAAACAGGCTGTTGCCTACGGCCTTGAGCGGGAGATCGGACTCGAACTCTGCCCGTAGCGCCACCAGTGTCGCCGTCAGATCCGAATCCCCCAGTTTCGCCGGCCAGAGCGCGCCGAGACGCTGAGCCAGTTCGGACCACTGCGGCGCCTTCCCGCCTCGGCCGGGCGATGAGGAGCCTGTCCGTGCATCTGCCGCCGCAAGAGTGGTATCGATCCCGTCCCAGAAGCCGTTCCCACCCCGGCCGCTGCGATCCTGCAGCAGGGCCAGCCGCACCGGTGACGGCCCCACCTCCTGGAGCCGTCCCATGTCCTGAGAGCGATGTAGGCTCCGGCCAGCCATCGCGATCTGGTGAAATGACTTGCCGACCGCCAGATCGAGCACCCCACCCTGGATGGTAAGGGTGGTCGCCATGCTGTCGAATCGAGTGCTGCGATAGAGCTTGATCGGTGTCCATGGTGCCAGGTGTTCCTCCCGCTCCAGCTCCGGGAACGCAGTCGAGTCCCCAGCGATGCGAAACGCCTCCAGCGAGGCCCATCCCGCGGCCTGATGCTGTCCGTGGCCGTCACGCGGGGCACCGCTGAAGACCGAGACGATGATTTGGGGTCGGAATCGCCGGATGATGCGGACGACGTCTTTCAGGATCGTGTCCTTGGGCCAGTGCTGCCAGGTCTCCTCCAGGCTCTTGGAGTACCCGAAGTCATATGCCCGGGTGAAGTATTGCCGGGCCCCATCGAGCCGGCGGGCGGCGAGCAGCTCCTCGGTGCGGATCAGCCCGAGCGCTTCTCCCAGCTCGGGCCCGATCAGATTCTGCCCCCCTTCACCCCGATTGAGCGACAGGTAGGCTGCCTCCGCGCCCATACCGCGGACCAGGACGGTCAGTAGCTCGGTATCCTCATCGTCCGGGTGGGCTCCGATCATCAGGACCCGCTTGTAGTGTCCCAGAAATCGAAGCTCCTGATCCAGCGCGACGATGCCGCCGGTTGAAGGCGGCTCCAGTTGAGCCAATACAGCAGGCGCGATGGTGAAACCAAGAAGGGCGGAGAGGGCGAGGAGCCTGCGTGGCAAGGAGTGAAAAGGTGAGAGGTGAGAGGTGAGAGGTGAGAGGTTAGAAGTGAGCAGTGAGAAGCGAGAAGTAAGAGGGGAGGAGCAGGCAGTCCGATGCGATGCTACTGCAACTCCCTTCCGTTCTGACTCCCTCCTCACTCCTCACTTCCTACTTCTTACTTCCTATTTGGGGGCCGCCCCAAGTGGCGTCTCCTGAATGGATCGCCGGAAATCGGGGTGCCGGAGCCAGAGATACAGCCCCATGCAGAACGCCGCCAGGGTGTTGGCCGAGACCACTGCCCAGAAGGGAAACAGCTCGTTGGTTCGCTCCGAGAAAATCTCGAGCACCCCGTAGAACATCACTTCGAATACCAGGAATACCGGCAGGAGCGCGTACCGCACCACGGGGTTCTCGATTCCCCAGTGCACCAAGGCGACCAGCCCCATTCCGAGGAGGGCAAAGACGATGAAGTGAAACGCAGTGTACACCACGATGGAGCCGAAGATCAGGTGAGTAGTATCGGGCGTCTTATCGCCGAAAAGGACCACCTGACCGAGCAGGCTCGGGGTCTGGAATGGATGTCCGGCGATCGTATCCAGGACGAAAAACCAGGCGGCTACTGCCAGACCGCCAATGACGCCGACATCCGTGCCCTCCGCAATAACCGAGTGTCGACTCTCGGGCATGAAATCCTCCCCGCTGTTGACGGAGATCTCGAACCGGTGAAGCCACAACCCTGGCGCCCCAGCGCCGCGGCCGGCGGGCTCGATTCCGCCGGTGCCGCGACAGCTACGGCTATCTATCACAGTGGCGGTGCGCTGTCGGGACCGCAAGTCTCAAATCGACTACACCCTGGGGCACCCGGGAGGGTGGGGTGGCGGCTTGACTTCTGCCCCCAGCGCGGATTCCTGGAACGACCCACGCAGCCGAGGGTGGCGACGCCAAAGGTACCCCGCCATTGCCAGCACACCGACTAAGCTACCCCCAATAACCGACCAGAGCGGCATCTCGTTTCCGGTGGCGGTGGTGAGCATAAAGGTCATGCCGGCGAAAAAGCAGAAAGCCACCACTAGCCCCAGCCAGACACCCATTCGAAGGGTGGTATTTCGGGTGGCCTGATGGACCAGGAGCGTCAGTCCCATCCCGACCAGAGCGAACAGCACGAAGTGAACCAGGGTGTAGCCCAGGAGCACCGACGGCTCAATGGTTCTGGTTCCTGCTGTCAGGTCGCCGTGGAACAGGATCTTGCCAATGACGTTTGGGGTGTAGAGTGGCCGCCTGCTTGCGGCATCGAGCACGAAATACCACATGGCCACGATCAGGGCCCCGATGACGCCCGTGACCAGCCCTCTCGAACGGTGGAATGTTCCTGAACGTGCATCGCGACCCCCCAACATCCCCGCAGTCGGTAGAGATGGACCGGCCCTTGCACACTCTGGCTGAGGCCCGTCGGAGGGGATGTGTCGGAGGTCACCTGGCGGCGCTGGGGCGCCGCCGGCTAGCAGCTAACAGCTAACGGCTAACAGCTACTGCCGATGTGCTCGATCCTCCGGTGAACCCACCCAAGGGTCGAGTCGCCCTCAGCAGCCCTCACCCCATGGCCTCCGGCCGTCAACCTTAGCTGTTAGCCTTAGCTGTTAGCCTTAGCTGTTAGCTGTTAGCGGGCAGGTGTCAGCAATCGGTAGTCAGTCTCGGGGTGAATTCGTGACAGCTGCTCCCGCAGCCCGATAGGCGCAAAACGTCGCCCTTGCCCTCTGAAAAGAGGGCAACCCAACGGGCAATTCGGGGA
>JBIOUY010000052.1:0-16568 GCA_044867445.1 Gemmatimonadales bacterium | reverse complement strand
CCATCCTGCGCTGGGGTGGTGAGGGCTACCGGACCGCACGGCTGGAGGCACTGCTGGAGCAGGAGATGGTGCGCGATCCGGGACAGGAGCTTCGCGATTTCGAGGTCGATGTCGAGCGGCTCCAGGCGCTGCAGGACGCGGCCGCGGCCCTCGCGCCCGATTTGGCCGGCTCACCGGCGTTCAAGGATCCCAACGACATCGTGGCGGCCGAAGCGCTGCTGCAATTGACCCGCGAGGGGGCGCAGCCCCCACCGCCGCCGTCTCCGCTGTGGCGCCTGGAGGACCTGATCGAGGGCGCCGGGAATCGCATGGCATTGCAGGCCGCGCGCGCGGTGACCGAGGATCCAGCGAAGCGATACAACCCGCTGGTAATCGTCGGCGCGAGCGGGGCAGGCAAGACCCATCTGCTCCATGCCATCGGCAACGCACTGGCTCCCCGGGCCAGTGGGCTGGTCGCCTGTCTCAGCGCGCCCGAATTCACCAGCGAGCTGATCGAAGCGATTGACCGCGACGCCGTGGGGACCTGGCGGGAGCGCTATCGCCACGTTGGTGCGTTTCTGCTGGACGACGTCCACCTGATTGCCGACAAGGATCGCACGCAGGATGAGCTCTTCCTTCTCTTCAACCTGCTGTTCGAATCGGAGCGCCAGCTGGCGTTCACCTCGGCGGTGCCCCTCGCGAGCATGCGGGGTGTGGAGGATCGTCTGCGTACCCGGCTCGAAGGTGGACTGGTGGTAGACCTGCCGGCACCGGATCAGGAAATCCGAGAGCAGGTCGTCGCCCGCGAGCTGGAGCTCAAGACCGGCAGCCGCGATCCCGAACTCGCCGCGTATGTTGCTTCCCGTCCAGCGGAATCCATCCGCGCGGCGCAGGGACTGTTGCATCGGGTGCTCGAGGTGGCGGAGGCCAAACAGGTCGCCCCCACCACCCGGCTGGCGCGCGAGGTACTCGACGGCACTCCGGCAGCGCCTTCGCGTCGGTCAGGCAGCCGCTCGTCCGGTATCGTCGCTCCGACCGCAGGCGGCGCGCGCAGCCGCGAGAAGATGGTCTGGGACTGGCCCGACATCGGCGAGCGTGTGCTCGAGGAATGGCGCTGATGGCGATCAAGGGCAGTCTCAAGGAGGCCAGCCTCCCGGACGTGATTCAGCTGCTCTGCCTGGGGCGGCGAACCGGCTGTCTGGCCCTGGCTGACCGGCACAACTTCGGCACCATCTACTTCGAAGACGGACAGATCACCTACGCCTCGATTGTCAACCGACGCGATCGGCTGGGCGACATCCTGGTGCGCACCGGACGGATCAGCCCCGAACAGTTGCAGCAGGCGGTGGATCGGCAGGGGGGCGACCGGGAGCACAAGCTGGGCCAGATCCTGGTCGACCTTGGGGCGCTCACTCGGGAGGAGCTCGAAGGGTACATGCGCCTCCAGATCGAGGAGGCGGTCTACTACCTGTTCACCTGGACCTCCGGGACGTTCAACTTCGAGGCCGGGGTCCATCCCGAGCGTGAGGACTTCCTGGTTCGCATCAACCCCGAGTTTCTCCTGCTGGAGGGCGCGCGCCGGGTCGACGAGTGGAGCCTCATCGAAAAGAAGATCCCCTCGTTCGATCTGATCTTTCAGGCCGATCAGACCCGCATTGGGGAATCGGCACCCACCCTGACTCCTGAACAGCAGCGGTTACTGCCGCTGCTCGACGGGAATCGAGATGTGCAGCAGATCATGGAGGAGTCCGGGCTGATCGAGTTCGAGATCGGCAAGGCACTCTACGGCCTGATCACTGCGGGCTACGCCCATCGGGTGGGCACCTCGACCGCTGCTCCGCCAAAGGTGAACGACAGCCGGGTCGAGGAGCATCGCAATCTCGGCGTCGCGTTCTACAAGGCCGGCATGCTGGATGAAGCCTTACGGGAGTTCCGCCGCGTGGCCGATCTGCGGAGCACCGATGCCAGCGCACCGTTCTATCTCGGCTTGATCGCGCTGCGGCAGTCTCGCTGGGGCGACGCCGCCGCCGCGTTCCGGCAGGCGCTCGAACAGAGCGGTGGGCGGCCGGCTGCACTTCACAATCTGGGCTACGCCCTGGAGCGGCTCGGCCGGCTAGAGGAGGCCGATACCGTGTATGGCGACGCCGCCGGTCGCGCGCGGGAGGATGGCAAGATCATGCTGGGTTGGGCCATCGTGGCGCTCAAGCGGGGAGAGTTCCAGGTCGCCCAAGGTCGGCTGGCCCGGGCGCTCGAGCTGTTCGGTAGTCGCCCGACTCCGGCGCTCTGGTACTGGGCAGCCACGCTCGCCAATGCAGGGCTCGACGATGAGGCCGGGGCGCTGCGCGCTGCGCGCACCGGTGCCACGGCATTCCCGGCCAGCGCGGTGCTGCAGAACAATCTGGCCGTGCTATTGGAGTTGAGTGGAGACGTCGCCGGCGCGGAGTCGGTGCTCCGCGCTGCGCTCGGGGAAGCCCCGTCACTGCCGCAGATCTCGAAGAATTTGGCTGACATACTCTACCGCAACGGCCGCTACGATGAGGCTCGCGAAGCCTACGAGCGCGCGGCCAAGCTGGCGCCGGATCTGGGGGACGACCTCTACTTCAAGCTCGGCAACATCGCCTACAAGCGGCGGGACCACGATCGCGCGCGCGCGAGTTGGGCCCAGGCAACCACGATCAATCCGGGCCACGAGCTCGCCCGGGCCAACCTCGAGATGCTGGATATGGCCCGATGAGCCCGACCGACGACGCGGCGTTTTCGGCCCTGACCCGACGGATTTCAGAAGGGTCAGGGCTCACGCTCGAGGCATACAAGGACAAATGCATCCGCCGCCGTATCGCGGTGCGCATGCGGGCGTGTGGAGTCCACACCTATGGCGAGTATCTCGCGCTGTTGGAGCGGACTCCGGACGAGTATGAGCGGCTGCGTGACGCGCTCACCATCAACGTCACGCGCTTCTATCGCAACGCCGAGACCTGGAATCTGCTGCGCCGGAGCCTGCTGCCCCGTCTGTGCCAGGACCAGCGGAGAGAGATCCGCGCCTGGAGCGCCGGGTGCTCTTCGGGCGAGGAGGCCTACACCCTCGCGGTACTGCTGGCCGACGAACTGGATCGCACTGGCCGCCCCGAACGGCTCGACCGGGTGGTGATCGACGCGACCGACATCGATCGCTTGAGTCTTGATCGGGCCAAGGCGGCGTGCTACCGGCGCGAGGCCCTGGTGGAGATGCCGCCGGAGCTGGTGAGCACCTATTTCGAGCCGGGGCGAGACGACCGGCGCGTGGTCGAACGGGTTCGCCGCCGTGTCTTCGTCCGCCGGCTCGATCTCAGCAAGGAAAATCCGCCGCGGCGGGATTACCAACTGATCCTGTGCCGCAACGTCGCGATCTACTTCGACCGGCCGATGCAGGAGCGTCTGTTCCATGCTTTCACCGAGGCGCTCGCCCCTGGCGGGTACCTGGTCCTGGGAAAGGTCGAGACGCTGCTGGGTACCGCTCGTGACCGGTTGGCTCTGCTGGATCCGCGGGAACGCGTGTACCGGCGGTCGGCGTGAGCCAGCCGGACATCGTGGTCCGAGTGGCGGACCTGCAGATCGGCTCAGGAGCCGACGTCCTCATCACCATCGGCCTGGGCAGCTGCGTGGCAATCCTCTTGCATGATCCGGCGGGCCGGATTGGAGGCCTCGCCCACGTTCTGCTCCCGTCGCCGGCGTTGAGCCGACAGGATTCGAACGCGGCCAAGTTCCCTCAGACTGCAGTTCCCCGGCTGCTCGAGTTGATGGCACAGCGGGGCGCGAGCCCGAGGCGGATCACCGGTCGGCTGGTGGGCGGTGCCAGCATGTTCGCCTCTTTGGCGCCACCGGGCACGATCCAGATGGGCGAGCGAAACCTGGTAGCATCGCGGCAGGTGCTGAACAACCATGGCATTCCCCTGATCGGCGAGGCGGTGGGTGGCGATTTTGGCCGCACGGTGCGGCTCCGCGTGGCAGACGGCCAAGTCGAAGTCTCCTCGGTGGCGCATGGCATCCAGACCCTCTGATCGCCCCGCGGTCCGCAGCTCGGTGCTGGTCGTCGATGACAGTCCGTTCTTCCGACGGCTGCTGTCCGAGGTGGTGGATCGCAGCGGGGAGTTCGAGGTGGTTGCGACTGCGCGGAACGGGATGGAGGCGCTTCGCAAAGTCCATCGCTTCGCGCCCGACCTCGTGCTGATGGACCTGGAAATGCCCGAGCTCGATGGGCTGGGTGCCATCGGCTACATCATGTCCGAGTCTCCCCGCCCCATCGTGGTGGTGAGCTCGTACGCCGGTCCGGGCACCGCGGCCGCCATCCGCGCCCTCGAGCTTGGCGCGGTCGATCTGGTGGCAAAGGAGGAGGACTGCCGCGACTCCTCGCGATTCGCTCAGCGGCTGGTGGAAGTGCTGCGGGCCGCGCGCTCGGCGGACATCCATCGAATGGCCGTGCTGGCTCGCCCCTCTCGTGGGGTGTCCTCCCCGGCGGCGCTCTTCGCTCTGCCGGGCCGGGCCCGTTACTGCGTCGCGATCGCCGCCTCCACCGGCGGACCACGGGCACTCGCCGAAGTGATTCCGCGGCTTCCGGCCGGCCGCCATGCTGCCGTGCTCATCGTGCAGCATATGCCGCCGCGGTTCACTCAGAGTCTGGCGGAACGGCTTGCGGCCCAGAGCCAGCTCAATGTCGTTGAGTCGGCGCAGGACACGCCGATTCTGGCCGATACCGCGTACGTGGCGCCGGGGGACTACCATATGCGAGTCGTCACGTCCGCCGAAGGGCCGCGCCTGGTTCTGGATCAGGAGCCTACGGTGTGGGGGGTGCGCCCAGCCGCCGATCCTCTGTTTCGGAGCGTGGCTCAGGTCTATGGCGCACGAGCCATCGGCGTCGTGCTGACCGGGCTCGGCCGGGACGGCGCCGAAGGGCTCCGCCAAATCCACGATGCCGGAGGCACGGGGATCGCACAGGACCGGGAGAGCGCCACGATCTATGGAATGCCCAACGCGGCGGTGCAGGCGGGCGGAGCGCGCCACGTCCTCCCGGTGGGCGACATCGCGGCGCGAATCGACCGCGGTCTGAGGGAGATGGAGCAGGGATGAGCGGTCGGGATTCGCCCTACCTCCTGGTGCGCGCCGGGGGACGCCGTGTGGGCCTGGCGCTCGCCCACGTGGTTGAAGTCCTCGATCCCGGCGTGGCTCATCCGGTGCCCTCGGTCGAGCCGGCAGTGCGAGGCGTGGCGCAGGTGCGAGGCCGCGTGCTCCCCGTCATTCATCTGGGGGCGCTCCTGGACGGGTTGCCGTGTCCGCCAATTCGAGGAGAGGCAGCAGTCCTTATCGACCTCGAAGGCCGGCGGCTGTGTCTCGAGGTGGACGAGGCCGAGATTGTCTCCCGTGAGTTCGGCCTGCCGGTGCCCCCGGAAACCGCGATGCCCTGGGCTGTCGCCGTGGCGCGGCATCCCGAGGGGCTGGTTCCTCTCCTGGATTTGACCGCGCTTGGGACTCGGATGTCGGAGGCCACTCCCTGATGAACGCCGCCGATGAGATTCAACTGGTGACCTTTCGCGTCGGTCCGCAGGAGCTCGCTCTCGACATCCTGCAGATCGAGCGCATCCTCCGCTACTCGGCGCCTGCCCCCTTGCCCCAGGCTCCCGACTTCCTGGAGGGCGTGGTTCCCTATGAGGGAGGGGCGGTGCCGGTCGTGGATCTGCGCAAGCGATTCGGCCTCGAGGCCAGCGTCCGAGAGGAAACCCGGCTCATGGTGCTGGACCTGGAGCATCAGAGAGTGGGAGTGCTGGTGGACGAGGTCCGTGAGGTCATGCGAGTTGACAGCACCACGATCACGGCTCCGGGTCCGATGGTGAGTGGGCTGGCGGCGGCGTACATCGCCGGCATTGTGACCCGGCCGGGACGCACGATCATCATCCTCAACGCGCGGAAGCTGCTCTCCTCCACCGAGCGGCTGGCACTCAGCGGGATCGGGAGCTCGTGAGATGAGCGAGCAGTGGCTCGTGGCCTTGCGGGGCCAGTATCAGGATATCGAAGGGCGACTCGAGGGAGCGGGGCAACCCGGCAACCGGGAGGCAGTCAAGCGGGACATCATCACCCTGTTCAAGCGGGTGGACGCCGCGCTGGCCGACCTGGGCCAGCTCAAAGATGACATCCGGGGCCTGGTCGAGCGCTACAAGCAAGTCAACGCGGCTCCCGACGCGGCACCCGCTCCCTCGCCAGCGCCTCAGTTCACCGGGGCACGCCCGGCGGTTCATGCCGACCATCTGGGCGCATCTACGTTCATCGAAAAGGGCTGGAGCCTCATCTCCCTGGGGGACTACGCCGGGGCGATCCAGGCGCTGGACAAAGCGCTGGTGCTCTCGCCGGAAGCCGTGCAAGCCCAGTCGCTCCTTGGTTGGGCCCAGATGCTCCACGAAGATTATGACGACGCGCTCGGCACCTTCTCCAAGGTGCTGATGAAGGAGCCGGCCAATGCTCTGGCCCGGATCAACGTCGGCTACATCTGCCTCAAGAAGCGGATCTTCGGCGAGGCCATCGAGCACCTCTCCAAGGCGATCCGGCTGGACAATGACCGGAAGGCCACGCTCTACGCTCACTATTATCTCGGGCTGGTTTATCTAGAGCGCGAGATGTACGAAGATGCCCAGACCTTTTTCCGGAAGACGCTGAACCTGGGACCCAACCTGATCGAGGCATACTTCGAGCTGGGACGGTCGCTCTGGTTTGCGGGTCAGCGGGACGAGGCGGTTCAGACCTGGACCGAGGGGCACAAGGCCAACAAGTTCAATCCATGGGCCAAGCGCTGTAAGGAAATGGTCGACGTGGCCGCCGCCGGAGGTGAGGTCCCGCGCAGCTTGCTCTCCTAGTCCTTCTTCTTTCCAATCTCTTCGGGCCCATACCCGGGGCGGCGGCCGCTGGCCTGGTGCAGACCGGCCCCTCCGCGGTCCAGGTGGGACAAGTCACCGCCGTGGCCTGGCCTCCCCAGATGACACTCGCGATCGAGCTGGCCCGGCGAGCTGGTCGCTCAGCCGACTGGCCCGGCCTGGGGCGCCGGAGCCCCGGCGAGCTCCGGCTGGTACTGGTGCCCGACGGTCGGCGGCTCGATTCGCTCACTCGGGGACGTCTGCCTGCCTGGAGCTCGGCTGTAGCCCTGCCCGGCGAGCGGACCATTGTCTTGCGGGCCGATGACGCGGATCTCTCGCGCACCCTGCAGCACGAGTTGGCCCACCTGGCCCTGCATCAGGCGGTACCGGTGCGGCTGCCGCTCTGGTTCGATGAGGGCTACGCGGCCTGGGCGGCGGGCGAGTGGGAGCGATTGGGAGTATTGGAGCTCAATCTGGCCGTGGTAAGGGGGGCGATTCCCGATCTCAGCGAGCTGGATGGCGCGCTCCGCGCGTCTTCCTCTACCGCCGATGCGGCCTATGCGCTGGCCGCTTCCGCCGTTACCGAGCTGGCTCGGCGTAATCCGTCCGGCACGCTGACTCCATTGCTCACCCGGCTCGAGGGTGGTCAGGATTTCGAGGCTGCCGTCCGAGCCACTACCGGCTTGAACCTCGACCGGTTCGAGCAGACCTGGCAGCGGACCGTTCGGCATCGTTACAGCCTGGGCACGTGGCTCATCGCCGGGGGAGGCTGGTTTCTGGTCGCCATCCTGATCCTGGTCCTGCCGCGGCTCCGGCGACGGGCCGATCGAGCCCGTCGGGCGGCCCTCGACCAAGGCTGGGAGGTGGAAGCGGAAAGTGCGGAGGGATCTGAACTTGACCACACCCGCTGACGGTGGTAGCCTAAGCCCCTATGCCCAGCCAGCGCCCTTCGGCGCCGCCTCGTCGCTTCCTCCTGGCGCCGCGGAACCTCATCATTCTCGCGGCTGCGATTGGAGTGCTGGTGGCAGGCTATCTCACGCTCAGCGCAGGGCACGCGACTGCAGCTGCCCTGATTCTGGTCATCGGGTACTGCATCCTTTTTCCGCTGGGTATCGCGCTGTAAGGTGGTGTTGGTCATCACGGCATGGTCCCTGCCCTCACGCTAGGTCTGTGGGAGCAGGCACATTGTCGGGGCGAATAGCTCAGCTGGTTCAGAGCGCCTGCCTTACACGCAGGATGTCGGGGGTTCGAATCCCTCTTCGCCCATGGCACCCGCGCGCTGCGCGGCCCTTGTTGGCCCTGCGGGGCCAATCCTATGCGGAGGACAAGGAATGTCTCTGTTCCGTCTCGTCTTTCTCGCCGCTTTCGGCGCGACACTCACCGCGCCGCTGGCGGCTCAGGGCATCCCGCGGAACGCCCGCACTTCAAATACGGTCACCGCGGCGCCCCGTTTCATGGTGGCCAACCCGTTCGGCTTCGCCCCGGCGGATTCTGCGCCTGCGGTGAAGATCGGAACCGGGCTGCGGGAGCAGATGAAGGACGTCGTAGGTCGAGATTACCAGGTGATCGAGCAGGCTCAGATGAACGATGCGCTGAAGCAATACGGTTATCCGGTGGATGCCATCCTGAGCCCTGCCCTGGCCACCACCCTGGCCAAGAACATCCAGGCCAGATTCCTGGTGAGCTCCTCCCTGTCCAAGGGAGAGGGTGGCCGGTCCGCCGTCACGGCCCGACTCATGGGCGTCAACGATGATGCCGGCTATGTGGTCTCGCTCACTGAGAATGCCAATGAGACTCCCGAGGCGTTCGGCAAGCGGCTCGCGCAGGCCTTACAGCCGGCGGTCAAGGTGTTGGGAGACGCGAAGGCTTGCATCGAGCAGCGGACAGCCAAGCCGGACAAGGCGATCGAGTCTGCCAACAAAGCGATCAAGGCAGTGCCCAACCATGGCTTGGCAGAGTACTGTCTGGCCTTGATCGCCACCGACAAGAAGGCCGCTCGCGGAGAAGTGCTGAAGCATCTCCAGGCGGCCGCCAAGGGCGACCCACTGAGTCTCCCGGTGTGGACGGCCATTGCTACGCAGTACCAGCAGGCCAATGACACCGCCAACACCCTCGTGGCGTTCAAAGAAATGTTGCGAGTCGCGCCCACCAATCAGAAGCTTCGGGAGGAGCTGTTCAAGTACTTCCTCCAGTCGGGACATCCTGAAACCGCGCTCGAAGTGGCCGACGAAGGGCTCAAGATCGATCCCTACAACGCCGACCTCTACGATCTCAAGAGCAACGCCTGCCTCTTCCTCAGCAATTTCAAGTGCGCGGTCGACGCTCTGGAAACCATGTACGCCACCGACTCGACCAAGGCCGATACTTTGTTCTTCACCAAGATTTCGGCGGCCGCCGCGGAGGGCGAGAAGCCCGATACTGCTCGGCTTCTCAAGTGGGCCCAGATCGGTACCAAGAAGTATCCCGACAACATTACGCTGCTGGGTTATCTCAACCGGGCCTACGTCCTTTCCGGGCAGGTGGACTCGAGCCTCTCGGTGACTCAGCGCCTCATGTCCAAGGACACCACCGCCATCGCCCCGGCGCTCGCTGCGGTGCAGGCGCTGTCTCAGGCGCGGAGGATGAACGAGGCAGCCCCCTACATCGACTTCGTCCAGAAGCATGGGGATCAGCAGCGCAAGGATCAGCTCGGGCTGATCCTGGTGAATGCTGCTCTGCCGCTGCTCCAGGGCGATAGCGCCAAGGGATTGCAGGCGGACCTCCCGGGAGCCGCGTCCTATGCCCGTCAGGCAGTAACGCTGGCCGATCCGGCGGGCAAGCTGGCGCCAACCGCCAACTATGTGCTGGGGCTCGCGCTCTTCCTTCAGGGCGCCACTATGGACAAGCAGGTAGAGAAGCAGAAATCCTGCGACATGGCGAAGCAGGAGCAAACCCTCTTCGCCGGTGCCGACAGCGCACTCGCGCTGGGCCAGGCGGCCAAACCCGATGTGGTGGGGCAGTATCAGGGCTACATCGCCAAGTTCAAGCCGCGGGTAGCCGCGATGCTGAAGGCGTATTGTAAGGGGAAGAAATAGAGGGACAGCTAACAGCTAACAGCTAACGGCTAACAGCTGCCGGGTCGAAAGTCTCAGGTCGCAGGTCGCAGGTCTCTCAGGTCACGAGTCTCACGTCTCAAACGTGGGGACGTGAGACTCGTGACCTGAGAACTGCGACTTGAGACCTTCTACCCCTTCCTCTATATTCCGCCCTCCCGAGGGGCTGTAGCTCAGCTTGGTTAGAGTGCCGCACTGTCACTGCGGAGGTCGCGGGTTCGAGCCCCGTCAGCCCCGCTCGCCACCGAGCCCACCACCCCGTCTCACCGGACGGGGTGTTGTGTTTTCCTCCCCAATCCCACGGGCATGTCCAACCCGAGCCCGACGTATCACGTCCCTGTGCTGCTGGACCAGGTTCTGACCGCGGCGGCAGGCGCGGGTCGCGTTGTCGACGCCACCCTGGGTGATGGTGGTCATGCCGCCGCCCTCCGAGAGGTCGGAGCCGAGGTGCTCGGAATTGACCGCGATCCCGATGCGATTACCGTAGCCCGCCAGCGTCTCGGCGATCAGGGGGTGCAGTACCTCCTGGCGGCCTACGACGCGCCCGAAGCACTCGCTGCGATCGTGGCCTTCAGGCCTGACTTCATCCTTCTCGACTTGGGGGTATCCTCCCGACAATTGGATGAGCCCGAGCGAGGATTTACTTTCCGTCCGGGCGCAGCGCTCGACATGCGTATGGCCGGCGCAGGGCCGTCGGCCGCCGACCTGCTGAATACCTCGGACCGGGTAAGCCTGGAACGGATCTTCGCCGAATACGGTGATGAGCATCGGGCTCGGCGGCTGGCCGGCGAAGTGGTGCGGCGTCGCGCCCGTCACTCATTCGCCATCAGCGATGACCTCGTGAACGCCATTCGGGCGACCCTCGGTGCGCGGGCGGGCCCGGCGGAATTCGCCCGGCTCTTTCAGGCGGTGCGGATCGCGGTGAACGACGAGCTGACCCGGCTGGACCGTGCGCTCCCGGCGCTGCGTGATGCCCTTCACCCAGGCGGTCGTCTGGCGGTGATCACCTACCACTCGGGCGAAGACCGGCTGGTGAAGCAAGCCTTTCGCGAGTGGGCTCTGTCCTGCGTCTGCCCTCCCCGGCAGCCGGTCTGCACCTGCCGGGGTCGATCCCTGGGGCGGGCCGAGCCGCGGAAGGCGATCCTCCCGGACAAGCAGGAGATAAGCGTGAACCCTCGAGCCCGAAGCGCGAAACTACGGATCTTCCGGGTCGCGGATGCGGCTTAAGGGACGCCACTGGCTGACCCTCTGGCTGGTGGTCTTCCTCTTTGTGCTACTCGCCATCACCACCCGTCAGACCGCCGGGTTCCGGACCGCGCGCCACCTGAGAGAGCTGCGAGACGAGCGGACTGCGCTGGAGGCGCGCCGAGCCGAGCTTGAGCGGCGGATCAGGCTTGCCTCGAGCCGGCAGGTGCTCGTGCCGCTGGCTCAGCGCTCACTTGGCCTGCATCAGCCGACTGATTCCGAATTCGTTCTCTTCGTGGTGCCGGCTGGCACGGGAGGGAAGCCCTGATGGCCAAGCCGACTGCGCGTATTGCCGCGGTTCAGTTCGGCTTCGCGCTGGGCGTCGTGGCTATCCTGGGCCGGGCCGCGCAGGTGCAGATCGTCGAAGGCGACGAGTGGGCCAAGGAGGCCGCCCGCAAACGCACCGAACGGGTCGTGCTGCCGGCGAGGCGGGGCGGGCTCTACGATCGCAACGGTGTGCCGCTCGCCATCACCCAGGAGTTCTACCACGTCGGGATCGCCCCTAACGAATTGGACGACATCGCGGCGGCGTTTCGCTTGCTGGTACGGAATCTTGGGGTGTCGGCTACGGAGCTGGACCGTGAATTCCGGGCGCGCAAGCCGTGGATCTATCTCCACGGCCCATTCAACGCCACTCAGGTGCAAGCGCTTCGCCAGATCAAGGGAATTCATCTGGACGGTGAGTTTCAGCGATTCTACCCCTCACGCGATCTTGCGCGGCCCATCATAGGCGGACTCTCTCCCGATCGCCCGTCGGGCGCGGCTGGCCTGGAGCTCTCCCTGGACTCGCTGCTGACAGGGCGGCCTGGAGCTGCGGTCCTGCTCAAGGATCGCGCCGGTCGCCGCTACGAGTCTCCCGCTCGGCTGCTGCGAGAACCGGTTGCCGGCAACGATGTGACCCTCACCCTGGATGCCGAGCTACAGGAGATCGCCGAGCGAGGGCTGGCCGAGGCGCTCACCGCCATGAATGCCGCAGGTGGCGATGTGGTCTTCCTCGATCCCTTGACGGGTGAGCTCCTGGCCTTGGCCTCCCGGCAGGGAAGCAGCGAAGACCCGCGGCGAGCATCGACCTTCACCGATCCCTTCGAGCCTGGGTCGACGGCCAAGCTCTTTACCGCTGCGGCGCTCCTGGTGCACCAACTGGTCGACAGCACCGACGCCGTTTCTGCCGAGCGCGGGCGCTGGGAGATGCCGGTGGCGCGAAATGGTCGGACCCGCACCATCACGGATGCCCACCGCTTCGATGGGAAGTTGACACTCGCGCAGGCCATTCAGATTTCCAGCAACATTGCCATGGCCAAGTTTTCGTCGCGGCTGCAGCCGGAGCAGCAGTACGAGATGCTGCGTGACTTCGGGTTCGGCACTCCAACGGGCGTGGAGTTCCCCTCAGAGTCGCGTGGACGTCTCGCGCGCCCGGACCGGTGGCAGCCGATGTACACCCGCGCCAGTCTGGCCATGGGCTACGAGTTGGGGGTCACACCGGTCCAGCTGGCCGCAGCCTACGGGGCACTCGCGAACGACGGCATTCTCCTCGCTCCCACACTGGTGCGAGCAGTCCGCAATCCCGCCGGCACGTTGCTCTACCGACATGTTCCTGAGCTGGTGCGGAGGGTAGTGTCCTCGGAAATCGCTGGCGAGCTCAAGGAGTTTCTGCGCGGGGCAGTGGGCGAGGGGGGTACCGGGGAGAGGGCGCAACTGGTGAATTACACCCTCTTGGGCAAGACCGGGACGGCGGTCCGATTTGAGGGCGGCCACTACATCCATGGTGAGTATACCGCCTCGTTCGCCGCGCTCTTCCCGGCGGACCATCCCCAGCTCGTCGTAATTGTCAAGATCGACAATCCCAAGGGCAACTACTATGGTGGCCTCACGGCGGCACCGGTAACCCGAAGCATGCTGGAGCAGGCGCTCGCCTCCCAACGGGTTGCCATCGATCGTGCTCGCCTTGCCGCCTCCGACAGCTCGGCCTCGGCCGAGACACCTCCCGTCTCCACGCCCGCAGGACGGCCGGTTGTGGCGCTGCGTTTGCCGTATCATCCGAGCGACTCCGTGACGAGTCCACGGCCAATTCCAGATGTCGCCGGGCGCTCCGTCCGTGAAGCGGCGCTCGCCCTCCACCGTCGCGGATTCCAAGTCGGTTTGCGTGGACTCGGCAGGGTGGTGCGCACCGAGCCGGCGGCAGGGCAGAGCGCTGCCCGAGGGTCCTCGGTCATCATCTGGGCCGAATGAGTCTTCCAGTCACCTTCTGGAGTCTCGATGCCGCTTAGCTGGCGTGCTGTCCTCGACGAACTGCGTCGCTCGGATCTGCTGGTCACCGCTCCGGAGAGCGGTCCCGAGCCGAGCGGGATCGGGATGGACAGCCGGACCGTTACGCCCGGCACCTTTTATATCGCGGTGCGCGGATCTCAGACCGATGGGCATCGGTTCGTAGGTGAGGCCGTCAAACGGGGTGCCAAGGCGGTACTGGTCGAAAGTCCACAGCAAGCTGGTGTGCCCGAGATCGTGGTGGGCGATGGCCGGAAGGCGGCCCTGGCGCTCGGCGGTGCCTGGTATAGCTGGCCGGCACGCTCGCTCACCCTGATCGGTGTAACTGGCACGAACGGCAAGACCACCACGACGGGCTTGCTCCGGCATTTGTTCAATGAGAACCAAACGGCCGGCAGCATCGGCACGCTGGGCGCCTTCGACGGGCGCGGTGAGCCGATCCCCTCGACGGCGGGCACGCTGACGACACCGGGACCAATTGATCTCCAGGCAACCCTGGCCGAGCTGGTGCGGCGCGGGTGTCGCCATGTAGCCATGGAGGCATCCAGTCACAGCCTCGACCAGGGGCGGCTCGATGGGCTGAGCTTTGCTGCCGCCTTGTATACCAATCTGACCCGCGATCATCTGGACTATCACGGGACCATGGAAGCGTATCTTGCGGCCAAGCTCAAACTGAGCACGCTGCTGGCCCTGGCCGGAGTCGAGGTGGTCAACCTCGACGACGATGCCTGGCGAGCGATTCCACCACGCTCGCGGCGGGTCACCTTCGGTCTCCATCCGGCTGCCGACGTGCGGGCCAGCGAGATCGCGCTGGACGCGGCTGGAAGTCGCTTTCGTCTAAGTGGCCGCTTCGGAGTGGCGGAGGCATCGCTTCCCTTGCTGGGCGATTTTAACGTGGCCAACGCGCTCGCCGCTGCCGCGTGCGGACTCGCGTTGGAACGCCCGCTGGCCGAGATCGTGGCCCGCCTGGCGAGCGCACCTCAGGTACCGGGCCGGATGGAGCGGATTTCCGAGCATCCATGCATTGTCCTTCGCGACTATGCCCATACGCCGGATGCTTTGGATCGGGCGCTTCGGACCCTGCGCCCGCTCACCCGTGGGCGGGTCATCGTGGTGTTTGGCTGCGGTGGGGATCGGGACAAGGGCAAGCGGCCCATCATGGGTCGTATCGCCGCAGATCTGGCGGACCTGGCGGTCGCGACGTCGGACAATCCGAGAACCGAAAATCCGGATGCCATCATCGACGACGTGGAGCAGGGCATGGGTGGGGTGCCACATCTGAGAATCACGGACCGGCTCAAGGCGATTTATACCGCCCTGGGGGAGGCTCGCGCGGGGGACACGCTGCTTCTCGCGGGCAAGGGCCACGAGACCTATCAGGTGATCGGGACCGACAAGTTGCCCTTCGACGAACGGGAGATCGTGAGGCAGGCGGTGGAACGTGAAAGGTGAAAGGTGACACGTGAAAGGTGACACGTGAAAGGTGAAACGTGAAGGGTGAAGGAGGCAATCCGACGCCGCCTTGGGCCGAGGCAGACGTCCGTGAAGCCCTTGGTCTGCCCTCGAAGAACGGGGGTCGGGTGTTCACTTCCATCTCCACCGACACCCGCACCATCGCTCCGGGCTCGCTGTTCGTCGCCCTCGCGGGGGAGCGCTACGATGGCCATCAATACCTGGCCTCTGCCGCGGCGGCGGGAGCGGCTGCCGCCGTAGTGCGGACGGCAACGCCGCCGGTGCCGGGTCTCACGCTCTTTGAGGTGCCCGATACCCTGCGGGCCTTCGGGCTGCTGGCCCGCGCCCGGCGACGACGAATGAGCGGGCCGGTCATTGCCATCACCGGGACCAATGGCAAGACCAGCACCAAGGAAATGCTCGCCTCCGTGCTCGGAACCCGCTATCGCACCTATGCCACCCGGGCCAACTTGAACAACCTGGTGGGTGTGCCGCTCACGATTCTCGAAGCGCCTCCCGAGACGGAGGCGCTGGTCGTCGAAGCCGGTGCGAATCTACCGGGTGAGATTGCTCGCTATCGTGAGATCATCGAGCCCGATATCGTCATCGTCACCAACGCGGTGGCAGGTCACCTGGAAGGCTTCGGCTCGCTCGCCGGGGTCATGGCGGAGAAGTTAGGCCTGACCGACGGGGTAGATCTCGCCATTGTCGGGGTGGACCCGCCCAACCTGCCAGCGGCGGCACGACAACGGGCGCGCCGGGTGGTCAGCGCCGCCTTACGAGATGCCGACCTCACGCCGGAACAGATGGTGGCAGGGCCCGACGCGCGTTTCACGGTCACGATCGCTGGGGTGAGCTTTACCCTCGCTGCTCGGGGGCTGCACCAGGCCGACAACGCGGTACGGGTCTGGGCTGTGGTGCAGGCGCTGAAGCTGGATCAACGAGAGGCGGCACGAGCGCTGGAACGTTTCAGCCTTCCCGCCGGCAGAGGGGAGCTGATGCAGGAGGCCGGGCTGACGATTTTCAACGACTGCTACAACGCCAACCCTCAATCATTCCGTGCGGCCATCGAGACCGCGAGAACGCTCCGCGGGAACCGCCGGCTAGTGTTCGTGGCCGGTACGATGCGCGAGCTGGGCCAGGCTTCGTCCCAGCTCCACGCCGAGGTCGCGCGAGCATTGGTCGAGTTGGAGCCGGACCTGCTTGCGGCCGTGGGAGAATTCGTTCCGGCGCTCGCTCCCTACGCTTCGCGATTAGGTGATCGCCTGCTGACCGCGGCCGATCCGGTCGCGTTGGCACCGTTGCTGAGCGAACGACTCGAGGGCAATGAGGTCGTGGTGCTCAAGGCATCCCGCGGCGTGGCGCTGGAGCGTATACTTCCGGCGCTCACGGCGGCAGCACAGAAGTAAAGCGCCTGGTGATGCGTCACTAAGCAAGCTCACCGAGCCGCCCGCTAGAGTCTCCATTCTCGGTGACGGCCGCCGTACCTGTCTGCGCCACCTCCGCATTCCAATGTCCCTCCGCGAGGACCGCTGGCCCGAGGATCTCCAACGGCCGCGACTTCGAGGCGCGCCGAATGCCGAGCGCCGCCATAAGCTGACCAATTCGAGCGCACTCCACCGTTAGCCGGTTCGCCTCCGGCTCGTTTGCCATCAGTCGC
>JBIOUY010000051.1:0-3688 GCA_044867445.1 Gemmatimonadales bacterium | reverse complement strand
CTTACGCGACTGGCGTTGGGCGTCGTCTTCCTCTGGTTCGGTGCCATCAAGTTTGTGCCGGGCTGGAGTCCCGCGGCCGACCTCGCCAGCCGGACCATCAGCCGCCTCAGCTTTGGGGTCATTGGGCCTTCGATCAGTCTGCCGCTCCTAGCGGCTTGGGAGTCATTGATCGGCCTTGGGCTCCTCACCGGTCGTTTCCTTCGAGTCACCCTCTTCCTTCTTTTTGTGCAGATGCCGGGCACTATGATGCCCCTGATCCTATTTCCGAGTGAGACCTTCAGGGTGTTTCCATACGCCCCGACGCTCGAAGGTCAGTACATCATCAAGAACCTGGTACTGGTGAGTGCGGCGATCGTCATCGGGGCGACCGTGCGAGGTGGGCAGTTGCTGGCGCACAGGCGGGCCTAGGGGGAGCGATCAGCCCAATGTTGGGTGTGATGCAGGTAGTGACCCTGATTCTTGTTGGCGTGGCGCTGGTCCCAGCGCTGGCACACGTCCTGGAGTTGCCGGGCAAGAAGCGGCTTACGCAGGACGCCTACCTCGCGGTACAGACCATCTACTATCCTGGGTTCACCATCGCCGGCATTGCCGAGCCCCTGAGCCTGATCTCAACCATCGTTCTCCTGTGCCTTACGCCGCCGGGAGGCGTGGACTTCTGGCTGACGCTCGTGGCCCTGCTCGGGCTGCTCGGTACCCAGGTCGTGTACTGGCTCATAACGCACCCGGTGAATAGGCATTGGCTTGAGGGCCAGCGCCTGAGCAGCCCGGGCTCTCGGTTCTTCTCGGTCGGCTCCGCGAACAGGCCAGGGCAGACCGAAACCCGTCCAGTGAGCTGGACCGTCTTGCGCGATCGCTGGGAGTATTCTCACGTGGTGCGAGCAAGCCTTGTTCTAGTTAGCCTAGTGGCCCTGATCCTCGCGCTATCGTAGGGCTCGGTCGATTCTCCATCAGGTAAGCGAGGCGACTGTGGGCGTCATTTACCAGGCTTTCCATTGGTACATGCCCAGCGGCGTACTGTGGAATGAGCTCGCCGCTACGGCGGCAGCACTCAGCGGTGCCGGTTTTTCGGCCGTTTGGTTGCCGCCGCTGTGCAAGGGCTCCGAAGGCGCGGGAGACGTGGGATATTCGGTCTACGATCTGTTTGATCTCGGCGAGTTCAATCAGAAGGGATCGACACCGACCAAGTACGGGAACTTGGCTGAGCTCCAGGCAGCGGTTGCCGCTTTGCGCGGTCAGGGACTGCAGGTCTACGTGGACGTGGTCTTCAATCACAAGAACGGCGGGGATCAGACGGAGGACGTCTGGGCCCAGAAGGTCGATTGGAACGATCGCAATCGGCCTCTTAGTGATTGGTACAAGATAAAGACCTGGACCTACTTCGACTTTCCAGGCCGGGGCGGAGTTCACTCCACCATGAAGTGGTATTGGTGGTGTTTCGACGCCGTGAGTTACGATCAAAATAACCCCGCGGCGGGGTCGACCTATTTGTTTCGACTTGAGAACAAGCACTTTTCGACCGAGGTCAGTCACGAGAATGGCAACTACGACTACCTCATGGCAGCGGACCTGGACATGGGAGTGGAGTTCGTCCGCGGAGAGCTCGCCTACTGGGGTGACTGGCTCTTTGGGATGATCGCGCTCGACGGTTTTCGTATCGACGCCTGCAAGCACATTCGCACCTCATTCTTCCCCTGGTGGCTGGGAGAACGTCGCCGTATTCACGGGGCCCAACTATTCAGCGTGGGTGAGTACTGGAGCGGCGATGTGACCCAACTGCACGACTACATAACGGCAACCGGCGGCTGCCTGTCGCTATTCGACGTGCCTCTCCACTACCGATTGCGGGAGGCCAGCATCGCCGGATCGGCCTACGATCTGCGCACCATTTTCGACCATACGCTGGTTCGGGAACAGCCCGTCCTGGCTGTCACCTTCGTGGACAACCACGACACGCAACCCTGTCAGTCGCTCGAGTCATGGGTAGAGCCGTGGTTCAAACCTCTCGCATACGCCCTGATCTTGCTTCGCCGCGACGGCTATCCCTGCGTGTTTGCTGGCGACTACGTCGCCCACGATTTCTTGTATAGGGATAAGGGGCGATTGGTCGCCATGTATTCGCATCGCGTTCTGATCGATATCTTCCTGGCCGCTCGCCGCAGTCACGGCTTTGGAGATCAACATGACTACCTCGATCACCCGAATACCATCGGCTGGTTCCGCACGGGCGACCCAAGGCACCCAGGCATGATGGCAGTGGTGCTCACCAATGGCAGCGCCGGAAGCAAGTGGATGAACACCTTTCGCCCTGGCGCGGTGTTCCGAGATGCCACCGGGCACATCCCGGGTACGGTCACCGCCGACGCTAACGGCTGGGCCAATTTCAGGTGCCCTGCGGGGTCGGTATCCGTCTGGCTCAGTTAACGAGAGCCTCGCGGCCACAACTCAGTGGTGAGCCCAGATGAAGACACCTCTCGACACTGTGAACCACCTGGTGCGGGCCATCAACGCCGGCGACCTCGCCACAGCCGCGGAGCTCTATGAGGCGGAGGCGATCCTCATAGCGCAACCTGGCCAAGTGGCTCGCGGCCGGGTCCAGGTGCGGGAAGCGCTGGCCGGGTTCGTTGCAATGCAGGCGACACTGACCTCGGAGGCTCAGCATGTCCTCGAGGCCGGCGATCTCGCCCTCTATCTCGCGCGGTGGAGTCTTCGGGGCACGGATCCGGCTGGAGCACAGGTTTCGCTGCGTGGGGAGTCCACGGACATCCTGCGGCGGCAAGCAGACGGGCGGTGGCTGATTGCGATCGATGATCCATGGGGGACCCAATTGCTCGGTCCGGGTTGAGCTGCGTCCGGCCGCGTTAAGGACCAGACCACTGTTTGCGAACTCCGCACCCATCCCCTTCGCCGGTCGGGCGGTTTTCCGGGACGGCACACTCCGTGTCGAAGGCCAGGCCCGGTATCCCAACGACTTCTCGACCGCGACATTGGAGCCGCGTCCTGGCGCCCCATCGCCGTCCCCTGCATGCCAGGCCTATTCCCTGGTATTTCACCGCGACAAGGAGCCATTCTGCGGGCTGGACCGGATCGGACCGGTGATCTATTTCAGTCGGGCGCCGGGTCTGGCCCGGGTGGAGGTTGTCCGCGTCTACGTGACGCCGGAATGGTATGAGGATATCCCGGTTGAGCGGTGAGTGACTGCCGCTGGCGGAGGCATTGATGGGGGAGCCTGGAACGGTGGAGGATGCGGGTGGGGTGGGAATTCTGCCGCCTGGCGGTCGAGTACTCGTGTCACTCGAGCTCCAGCCGGGACCACACCTGTGGGCATGCTTCCGCAGTAACGAGAGGAACAGCAATTCGCACCTTGATTACGGCATGGCTCGAATAGTCACAGTTGCAGGCCAGTGAGGGGTCGGGCCCGCAAGACGCAGCTGGTTGGCAAGTTTGGTCGCGCTCGACTGAGAGCTTCGCGCGGTACGTCGGAGGGACCGTTTGGGCGGATTTGATCCACAACCAGCCGAGCGTATCGTTAGAGTGTCACCGGTCTCTTCTGCGAGTATCGCTGTGCCGGTGACTGCCAAGCTGTCCAAGCGCTTCTACGAGGTGCTGGGCGAGGACATTGCCAACGAGCTCGTAGACTGGTTCAATGCCGTGGACCTGACTTATCGCACCGAGCTGCGTGAGCTGAACG
>JBIOUY010000050.1:0-12562 GCA_044867445.1 Gemmatimonadales bacterium | reverse complement strand
ATGGCCGCGTAGTCCATGGCCTCGATGAACGCGAGTGGCTCGCGCTTCTGCTTCTCCGCCTGGCGCTCGCCCATGAGCAGCACCGCCGACGCGCCGTCCGACACCGGGGACGCGTTGCCGGCAGTGATCGTCCCCGCCTGGTCGAAAACCGGCTTCAGACCGGCCAGCCGCTCCATCGAGGTGTCGGGGCGCGGGCCGGTGTCGTGCTGAACACCCTCGAGCGGCACGATCTCCTGCGCCAGCTTTTGCCGCGCGGCCACGGCGTTTCGGTGGCTCGCGAGGGCGATCTCGTCCTGCCTGGTGCGTGGGATGTTCCACTCTGCCCGGGTGAGCTCCATGTGCTCGCCCATCGATAGGCCGGTGGTGGGCTCGCGGAAGGTCGCCGGGTCCGCCCCGGTGAGCCACTCCACGCCCCCGGCGATGCCCGCATCGATGCGTCCGCGCGCGATGGCGTCCGCGATGATTGTCGTCGTGCGGAGGCCGGTGATGCAGTACGACGAGACAGTCTGCGCCTCGATCTCCGCCGGCAGTCCGGTCTCCAGCACGATCTCCCGGGCGAGGTTCGGCTTCCCTCGCTCGGCGACGACCACGCCGAAGGCCATCGCGCCGATGCCCGCCGGATCGACCTCGTGTCGTTCGAGCAGGCCGCGGACCGCGTGCTTCCCCAGTGCGAGCGGCCCCAGCGTTGAAAACGCCTGGCCGGCCTTGACGAACGGCGTGCGGGCGCCGGCTACGATAGCAACCCGTTGATCGGTCATGACTCGGACTCATTCCTCATGCCCGACGAAACACCAGACTAAGCGCCTGGGTTCCGGGTCAGTCCGTGGGCCACTCAGGGCGTGGAGAGCGGGCTGATCTCGCCCGAACGCGTTACCCAGAAGCGGGGTCGGTGGAGCACCGTGTGGGTGGGCGATCCGGTGGTGGAGAAGGAAGGGTGTGCGATTGCGGCGGCCGCAGGGCCGGCTCCGCTCGAGGGAGTGGGCCACGGGTCTGCCGCGCCCACGTTCACGGTGTAGCCCAGGTCGGCCATAGACTCGATGGTGACCGCGCTGAGCGGATTGGTGCCGGTGTTCAGGAAGCCGGTCATGAGCTCGTTGGTCATCACCGATTCCCGCCAATGGCTCAGCGTGGTGCCGGAGCCGCCTTTCGCCTCGACCGGGACGATCTTATCGGCGAAGGTCGGCAGCGCTTTTCTGAACGCTGCCTGAGCATCCATTCCGCTGAACCACGGATTGGTGGTGGTGGTGTCCCGCAACAGCCCGTCCAGATCCCACACCGTCCCGAAACCAAGCAGATGGGCCATCTCGTGCTTGATCACGTCGTCCAGCAGACCGTTGCTGGCCAGGGCGGCGAGCGTGCTGTCGTTCAGTGACATGACGCCGAGAATCGGGAGGTTGCCTGGCTGGCGAACGAGGCAGGGCCCGGACTCACCGAGGATCGCCTGCCCGGGCACCGTATCGCGAATCTGCCGCACGTGGACCAGGACCAGGAGGTCCTTCACAGTCTCATTGAGCGCGGGCTGAGCCGAGTCGCAGGCTCCGGCGGCCAGGTTGATGGGAACTGAGCCGACCGAATCCACGATCACGCTTTGCCACCTGGCAGTTGCCTGATTGAATGCCGCGACCACGGCCGGAGATGGCGGGGTGGAATCGACGAAGCGAACCGTAATAGTGAACTGTGCCGGCGAGCTGCTCGAGGTGGCAGGCGCGGTGGAGTCGCTGCAGGCGCCGGCCAGGCCGATCAGGATCAGACAAATGCTGACCCGGAGGAGCCGGACCCAACCACCTGAGAGACTCATCACCGACCGCTGCCGCCGGAGGTGTCAGAGAGAGGCGTGCAGCCTGGCTTCGCGGTATCGGTGCCGGCGGCAGGGACCGGAGGCAGCGTCTCGACCCGCCCGGCGCTGTCCACCCGGTAGCGCGGACCGCGGTAGATGTCACGGCCCAAGGCGATGCCGCTGTCGCGGTGAGCGACAGTATCGGGGCACCCTGGGTCCCGGCCCCGTTCGGCGGCAGGCCTCGGCGCCGGATGCCGCCCGCAGGCCACGAGCAGCGCGATGCCGGAAAGACCAGCGATGCTTGCCTGCCTGAACATTGCGACTCCTTGAGGACGTACTCAGCCGAGCAGGGATAAGCCCCTTTTGGAAGGATTCGTTTCACGGGCTCACGGTCGCGGCCGGGGGCAGTAGGGAAACGAAGAGGCCGGATGTGCGCCTCCGCGTCCTCACCACTCTCACCCGCTCCGGCAGTAGAGTCTGTGCCCCGGGTTCAGGAGGTTCCGACTGTAACTGGCTTCTAGGACCCCGGCCGAGCCGCATCGGTGCTCGCGTCGAGATCGTGACGCACGTGGGGAGCGAGCAGGGTCCGCCGGGCCGACGCCGATCGGAGCAGGGGCTCGGCCTCGGCCTGCCGGCCGAGCGCAGCCAGGATGCGGCCGCGATGCCAGTCCATAGTCGGGCTCGGGGAGCCCCACCGCCGCGCCGAGTCGGAGGCGGCCAGCGCCTCGTCGAGCTCGTGCCTTCGGAAGCGCACCCACGAGAGCACGTCGTAGCTCTCCACGGTCGGCCGCCGGGCGAGGTCGCGGAGGGCCAGCGCCAGCGCGGTATCGCGCGCGGCCGGCGAATTCATGTCGGCGTAGTAGATCGCGAGCAGCTCCCCGTATAGCGGCTCGTTGGCCGGCGCGCCGGCCACCTTTAGGAATCGCCGCTCGTAGCCTTCCGCGCGGTCCGGCTCACCTTGCGCCGCCGCGATCTCGGCGAGCCGCAGGTAGAGGTCGGGGTGCGCGTCCGCGGCAATTTGGGCGTACAGCTCTCCCGCCCGCCGCAGGTCTCCCCGCGCCTGCGCCAAGCCGGCCAGCCCTTCCAGCGCGAAGCGATACCCAGGCTGCACCCTGAGCGCCCGGGTCCAGATGGCCGCCGCGGCTTCGGGCCCCCAGCGCGCGTGTGCCGCTCCACCCATCTGGGTGAGACACCAGGCGACCACCGCCGACGGAGCCTCCGAGCGCTGGAGCTGGCGACAGATGCGGTCGAAGGTCTCGTACGCGGCCTGGCTTCGACCGCTGGCGTCGAGCCATTGGGCCCTCCTCACCTGAGCGTCCAGCGTGCCCGGACGGAGCCGGTCGAGCGCGGCCTCGGCCTGGGCATAGCGGCCAGCGGCCAGGCTGGCGTCGAACTCGGCGCCGAGCGCCTCTTGGCTGAGCGAGTCGCCGCGCTGCGCCTCGGTCGCGGCGTCCAGCGCCTCGGCGAACTTGTGCTGCATCAAGAGCACGGAAGAGAGCCGGCTCAGCGACTGGGTCCGGTCCGGACCGGTCCGCACCAGCTCGCGCGCCTCAGCCTCCGCTCGAGCCACGTCGGCGAGGTTCGCGCCAGTAGTGAAGCGTCGGACGTAGCGGCTGATCAGCCGGCTCCGGACCATGTAATTGGCCGGCTGGATCGCCAGCCTGTGCTCGAAATAAGCGATGCTGCGCGACGTGATCGCGGTGTCGGCCGGCCCCGTGGCCGAGCCGGGAGTCGGCCGCCGCCACGGAGCGGCGAGCGCGGCCCCCAGCGCGACCAGAGCCGCCGCTCCACCGATGAGCCAGCGGCGCGAGACTCTCATCATTCGGTCCAGGGCGACGCCAAGTATGGGAACGTCGTCGAGAACGACTTGTCGTTCGCGTCTACGTGGTCGTCGTTGAGGTTGGCATTGGAGCCGAAGATGAGGCCCAGCTCGGCGGTGATCACATCGTCCTGGGGCCGCCGCCCGTTGGAGAATACCGTAGAACGGGTCAGGTCGACCGGTTGAATGTCAGGCTGCACGAAGTCGGCGAGAGCCTGAGGGTTCGGGTTGCCGAACGCGGTCAGCTTCTCGACCACGAAGTGCTCGAAGGTCGCGCGGTCGCCCGAGGGGGCTGCGGTGTTGTAGGCGTCCTTGCTGGCCGTAGGAATGAACACCGTGGCGATGGCCGGGAGCCCGAAGCGGTCGACCTGAGCCGTCGCGTGGTTCAGCAGCACGCTGAAGTCGGGGTCGACGGAAGCTCCGGCAGGGCCGGTTTCATCGTTGCATCCGGCCACGAGCACGCCGAGCAGAGCGGCGGGCACCAGGAGCCGGGGGAATCGGAAGGGCGAGATCATGAGATCATTCCTCGAGTGGTGGAGGGTTAGTTGGCCAGGCGGCTGGTGGTGCCCCAGACACCCACATGCGAGCCGCCGAGCTGAGACTTGGGGAGCTCGATCACCAGGGCCAGCACGTTAAAGCCCGCGAAGGCGTCCGCGCCCGGGTTGTTGAAGCTGGCGGCCTCGCCCGCGACGACATGCTTGAACTGAGCGAGATCGAAGAAGAAGGGATCGTCGCGGACGCCGGCGAAGACTTTGACGCCGTTTCGGTCGGCGATGATCGGGTCCGCCGAGTGGCTCACCCGTACCGTCGCGACCTCCGGGCCAGGAACCACCCGGTCGGTGGTGCCGGCGGCGAGCGGCGCCACGGGACCGCGGAAGTGCATCACCTGGTGTGGGCCGGAGCCGGTGACGAACGCCTGGATCACCCGGTCTTCGACCGCGTCGCCGTCGGTGTCGAGCTTGATCTCGTAGAGGATCTGCGGGTCGAAGAACGTGGTACCGTTCTCCGACGGCGGGATGAAGCCCGACACCGTCATCGCGAGCACGACGCGGTTGGGATCGGTGGGGCTCAGGAAGGTGTAAACGTCCGCGATGTCCTCGGCGGGGTTCGCGGTCAGCAGGGCGCTGTCACGGTGATCCGAGGCCGCCGCGCGGTAGGCATAGGCTCCGATCGCCGTGGTCGCCATGGCGGCGGCGACGGCGAGCAGGACCCGGCGCCGGCGGGAAAGGAGGGCAGGCATGAGGGTGAGCCTCCGGTGCGAGAATGGTGGAGCGGTGAGCGAATACCGACGTCCACTCTACGCCGCTCATTCTCGATCGGATTGCCTATCCCAAATCCGCCCTTCCCTAGAATCACGCTGAAGGATTAGATCGGAGGCCAGCTCGAGCATGGGGCTGAATGCTTGCTGGCAGCGGAACTGCTCGCCCCTGCTCTATCGAGGTCCTCGTTGAAAGTCGGAAACGCGAAAAGGGGGGCGGAGCGCGGCCTGAGCTCTCGGCCGCGCCCCGCCCCCTCTTCGCAAGAATGCTTCAGCGTCCGAAGTTCATTGCACCGATCAGCCCGAATGACGCGTCCCCGCCGTCCAGCCCGACCGGGATGCTGATGCTCGGGTTCAGGCTGAACCGCGAATTGAACACGAACCCAGTCCCTAGACTGAGCAGACCGTAGCTCTGCGAGCCCGACGCCGAGTCGGTCCCGTCATCGAGCGTGACCCGACTGTTGGCGAACTGGAAGCTCGCGTTGGGGAGGATCCGGAGCTGCGGGTTGCGGTTGACCAGTGCGCCGATCGAGGCGCCGAAGGCCAAGGTGCGGCTCGACATATCCACGCCAGTGCCGAGGATGTCATTGGGACCAGACCCTAGGCTCAGGCTGGCGACCGGGCATAACTCGGCCACCCGGCTGCTGTGGAGCGGAACCTGATACCCGCCGGCGACGCCGAAGTCAAAGGACGACCCGTCGAAGCCATCGTACGAGGTAGTCCCGATGCCGGCCTTGCCGTACAGGCCCTTCGGTGCGCCGTACCCGAACGTGCCACCGAAGCTGTTCGCCCCGTCGGCGAACTGGCCGCCGGCGGCGAGCTGCATCTGGCCGCTGGAGAACGAGGGCATGCCGACGCACGTCTGCGCCGCCGCCTGCGCGGTCAGGTAGAACGGTAGAACCAACGAGAGGATGAGAATGCGCCGCATGTCTGACTCCCGGCTGTGGTGGTGCCGTCCGTGCTCAGGCAACCGGACGGTCTCGCAGGACGCGAGACTCCTGGCTTTGCGTCCCCGTCTTGCGACGGGTTTGCCTTGATCTGGGGCTGGTGGCTTGGCTTGCACTCCACCGCCGGGAGGGACTGGCAACCCTCGTGCCTGGACGTAGTGCAAAGATGTGCACGGCCGGCTGGCGGCCGAAGGGTCAGCTATGCCTGGCTGAAACACGCCATCGAGTGTCAACCGGCGCCGGGCTTGAAGACCATGTCCCAGAGTGCGATCAGCAACGTAAGAACGATCAGTCGATAGCCGAGTACCCAGCGGCCGAGCAGGACCTTTGTGTCGGTGGCGCCGGCCGCACCCTCGTCCGCCGCTCGCTGCAGCTTGATTCCCACCCGGCTCAGGTAGGCGGCGCCGATCAGAAAGGCGACGGCAAAGAGCGCAATCCCGATGCGGACCCAGCTTTGGGAAAAGTCCCAGCTTTCGCTCGCGGCGACGAGCCAGATGCCGAACCCGACGGTCCCGAGCGTTGCCGGCCCCAGCACCCGAGGACCAACGAAGCCCAACGTCCTGGCGAACTCGGTGATGGAGTTCGGATCGCTACTGCCGCGAGCCCGGGAGGCGAGGACGCTCAACGTGAGGCCTCCGCCGAGCCAGACGATGGCCGACAAGATATGCCCGAAGAGGAGCCAGGTCTCGAGCCGCGTCATGGACCAGTGCCTAGCTCACCAGACCCGCACCCGATCCGCCGGCGCCAGGTAGAGATTCTGCCCCGGTTTCACGTCGAAGGCCTTGTACCAGGCGTCGATGTTCCGCACGGTGGAGGCTCGGTACTGAGCGGGCGCGTGGCCATCAGTCAGGATCTGATTGCGAAGCGCCGGCTCGCGCACCTTCCTCCGCCAAGCCTGCGCGAAGCTCACGAAGAACTGCTGGTCGCCGGTCAGCCCCTGCGCCGTGGGCGCCTCCTTCCCGCCAAGCGACTTACGGTAGGCGTCGTAGGCCGCGGCCAGGCCGGCGACGTCGGCAATGTTCTCTCCCAGGGTCTGCTGGCCCTTGACCGCGAGGTCGGGGAACGGCTTATACGAGTCGTATTGCGCGACCAGTTGCTTCGAGGACGCCTTAAAGTGTTTGAAATCCTCCGGCGTCCACCAGTTGTGCAGCCGCCCCTTGGAGTCGAACAGCGCGCCCTGGTTGTCGAAGCTATGACTCACCTCGTGTCCGATGATCGAGCCGATGGCGCCGTAATCCATCACCGTAGGCCGCTTGGGATCGAAGTACGGCGGCTGCAGAATGGCGGCGGGAAAGTTGAGCGCATTCATCGCAGGGAGGTTCACCGCGTTCACCAACTGCGGGTTCATCACCCACTCGGCGCGATCGACCGGTTGGCTCAGCTTTGCGAGCGCCTGGCGGTACTGCAGTAAATGGGCGCGCTCGAAGTTGCCGTAGGCGTCGCCCTTCACGATCTCGAGACGTGAGTAGTCGGGCCACTTGTCGGGGTACCCCACGCCCACCTTGACCACGGCAAGCTTGGCCTTGGCCTCCTTCTTGGTCGCCGGCGCCATCCAGTCAAGGCGATCAATCCGCTCACGGAAGGCGGCGATGAGATTGGTGACCATCGCCTGGGCTCGCTTCTTCTCCGCCGGCGGGAAGTAGCGCGCGGCGTAGAGCCGGCCCACCGCAAAGCCGAGCGCATCGTTGGTGGCGGCGACGGCGCGCTTCCAGCGATCGCGCTGCTTCTGGGCGCCGCTCAGCACCGGGCCGAAGAAGGCGAACGACTCCTTGCCGAAGCTGGCCGGCAGCACGGCGGCGCGGGACTGGATGGCGTGGAAGGTGAGATAGTCCTTCCAGGTATCGAGCTCGCTCGCAACGAGGGCGGAGATGCCGGTGACAGCGCTGGGCTGCCAGACGACAAAGCGGGTGGGCTTCTCCAGTCCGGCGGCAGCAAAGTAGGTCTGCCAGTCCAGGCCCGGGGCCTTGGATCCGAAATCGGCTCGCCCCCAGGGATTATCGCCTTTGCTAACGTCGCCCGATTTCTCCCGGCTCCAGTGCGCATTGGCGATCTTGGTCTCGAGCTGCACGATGCCGGCGGCCTTGGTTTCGGCGTCAGGAATCTTGGCCAAGTTGAGCATGGCAGCGACGTGTTGCTTGTACTGGTCGCGGATCGAGGCCATGGCCGAGGAGGTGTCGACGTAGTAGCTGCGATCGGGCATCCCGAGTCCGCCCTGGAGGAGGAAGGGCGAGTAGTGGGTCGGGCTCTCGAGAGATTGCGCGACCCAGAGGCCGAGCAGGTTCTCGGTGTAGAAATTGGTGTTGTTGAGCGCGTCGACGTCAGCTCGGAGGGCGCTGCCGAGAAAGTGAGCCAGGCCCTTTCGGTCGCTGATGGCGGCGATGGAATCGAGGGTGGGCTGCAGGGGCTTGAGGCCCGCAGCGTCGATGGCAGTCGAGTCCATGAAGCTGGCGTAGTAGTCGCCGATCTTGCGGGCCTCGGAGCCGGCCGGGGCGCTGGCCTTGCTGCTTTCCTGAATCAGGTCAGCCACACGGCGGTCGGTGAGGTCGAGCAGGATGCTGCTCGTGCCATAGGAGCTTCGGTCGGCGGGGATCTCGGTGTGCTTGATCCAGGTGCCGTTGGCGTATTCGAAGAAGTCGTCGCCAGGCTTGACTGAACGATCCATCCCGGCGGTGTCGATGCCGGGCGTTCGGGCGGAGTCTTTGGTTTGGGCCGAAGCGAGGGCGCCGAACGCGAGCGATAGCGTCAAGACCGAGAGGAGGATCGGAGTGCGATGGCGGAGAGGCATCATGGTGTCTGGAGTGATGCTGGTCAGAGTGGATAGAGAACGAGGATAGCCGTCACCGAATGGAAGCTAGTCAGTTGTCGCGGGCAGAATGTCTGGGCTCGTGGCTAGGCCCGGCGATCCCCCCGTCTGCGATCCTGCAGGCGGCGGTCTCCAGCGCTTGGCGGCAGATCCGTATACCCTTCCCGGCGCCGCTCGGCGGCCCGGCGGTCACCGCCGCGGCGATCCCCTCGGCGGAACTCGGCCAGCGCCATGCGGCCGGCCTCGGTGAGATGACAGGGTCCGGCCAGGAGGTAGGCACCGGCCTCAATGTCCTCGGCCTGGGCGAGGTGGCGCTCGGGCAGATCGATGAGGCCGCGGTCGCGCAGCTCGCGCAAGTGCCCCACCAGCGCCTCGAAGGCCCGGCGGGCCGAGTCCGTGGCCGCACCGGGTCGAAAGGTGCGCTCCCCGCTCTCAATCCGCTCCAGCACCTCGGCGTCGCCTTGGTTCATGGCTTCCTCGCGCTCAAAGGGCGACGGCGAAAACATAAACGGCCGGCCGGCCGCCCGTCGGGGATGGTCCTCACAGCCCGCCGATCCGCAGGGGCACCGTGCTGTAATTCTGAGAGTCGCCCAGCTCCCCGTCCGCTCCGTGCCCCCAGCACCAGGTGTCGCCTGCGGAGTCCAGGCCACAGAAGGTGGCCCATGACCCGGCAATCGTGGTCCAGCGTGGTTCCCCCGACATCTGCTGCGGCGTTTCATAGCGAGTGCTGAGCCCCGCCGGGGTAATGCCCATCTCTCCGTATGCGTTGGTCCCCAACAATAGACGCTCCCCACAGAAGTACGGCCGCAATGTGAGTCGCCGGCGGGCAGGCCGGTCACTGAGGTAACCCATCCTCCCTCCGCAGCGGAGCGAGCGCGGCACGGCGGGCCTTTCGCCGCGCTCTGCCGGGCGACGCGGAGGATCGGGCATAGCACAGCTCAGAGTGACCTTTCCTGGGGACAGGAAGAACCTATTGTAGACAGTCCATGACCCTCCCGAGCAGTACAACGAGCTCTTCGAGTCAAGCATCGCATCGCTCGATTCCGTCTTCGACTCGGCAGTCCAGTGCATCGCGTTCCTCGCCCGAGCAAACGCATCCCTCGCCCGCATCGTCGTGTTTCTCGTGAGTGGATATCGATGGGCCGTCTTCTCAGCCCGTTCCGCGAGCACTTCAGCGATTTTCGCGCGTGCTCATCGGGTCTCGCGACCGCTGCAGCACGCCGCCCGATGGGCTCGTTCTGCTCCGAACGCGTCATGTCCTGCACCCTCTCCGTCGCATTCGGTCGACTATCGGCCATGATGCGTCATGGGCGGTTGACGATGAAGAGGCCGGGCACGGCACCAACCGCTCGGGGTCGGATGTGCACTCTGAGTGATCCAACACAGGTGGACGGCAGCTCGGCGATGCCTCGCGATCTCGGGTGCGCATCGCCCTTCCTTCTCAGTTGGTCGGCGATCCCTCTCATCATGTCCCGCTCGCAGCACACGACCTCGCTCTCACGCTGGACGTGGCATGCCCTTCGCTTCTGCCGGTCAATCGTCCGGCCGGTGATCGGGAGCCGCGTCGGAGCCGAGTCATTCAACATCAACCTGACGGCGCCCGATCACCGTTTGGTGCGAAGGAAGAGAGAGGAGCGTCGTATGAATCGGGTCGTCCGTCGAAGAATGGAGATGGCCGTGCGCGTGCGGGACTACTGCCGAGCCCATCCTTCCACCGACCCAAGCTTCGCGGCGGCGCTGGCGAAGCTGGAGGAGTTGATCGCGCGCTTGGAGGTGCTCGCCAAGCAGGAGCAGGGTGGATTCTTCACGACTCATGCATCGGCGGCCCGCCGCCGCGAGCTCAGGCGGGAGCTGCACCACGAGCTGCTCCGGCATTTGGTCACAGTCGCCGCGCTAGCAGCGGCAGAGCAGCCGGGAATCGCCGAACACTTCGAGCTGTCGCCGGCAAACGCCAGCAACGAAGCCTTCCGAACCCACGCCCATAAGCTGCTGGAGCAGGGTCAGGCTCAGAAAGACCTGCTGAGCAAGTATGGACTGGCAGACAAACTGTTGGACGACCTTGCCACCGCGGTGCGCGACCTGGATGCATCAATCGAGGAGTCGAATGAAGGCCGGCGAGACCATGTCGGTGCCCGAGCCGATCTCAAGGCGGTGAGCGACGAAGTCATGAAGTTGGTGGAGATGTTGGATGGGCTCAACCGCTACCGGTTCAGTGGGAAAGCGGAGCTGCTTGCGGCGTGGGAGAGCGCGCGGAAGGTGGTGGTCGGACCGCGCTCGCCGGAGGAGCCGCAGGTGGAGACGCCGAAGCCCGTGGGCGAGGTAAGGCCGGCCGCATGAGATTGGCGCAGTGTTGGAAGCTGAGGGCCGGGGCGAGAGTGCTTCCGGTCCTCAGTCTCCGCGGCTCCCTTTAGTTCGCTTCAACCTGCCCACGAATCTCGCCGCCGGGGTTGCAGCCCGGGTTGCCGGGCGTGCAGCCGGTCACGTTGGTGTGGACGTTCACGTAGGCGCCGCCCGTGCGCATCGCCGAGAGCAGAGAATCGAAGGTGATTGGCGGAGTGCCGACGGTTGTACCGTTGGTGCCCGTGGCCAGCACCCCCGTGCCACTGGTGCAGGCCGGCTGAGGGTCGCCCGTGCCACACAAGTTCAGCCGCACGGGGCCATTTTCTCCTGTTGGGGCAATGTGAATGTGCGCGACCAGCGCATTCTGCAGGTTCGTCACGTTGACCGTATAGGTAATCTGCTGGCCGCTCACCGAAAGGATGGCGGTCCCGGTTGCGGGCGTCGCCACCGGCGGAACTTCGTTGGCGCCTGACAACGTGGCTGTAAAGCTCGTCGCCGGACTGGACGGTCCGTTGTCATCGCAGCCGGAAGCCACTGGAACAAGAATCCCGACACCAATCTTAAGAAAGCGCAACCTGTTCATTGCAGCCCTCCTTGGGGAGAAGAGCATGATGCGGAAACTGGACGATCTCTCGAATGTGACGGGCCCAGGCGCCCGAACTCACCAAGACTGGGCTCCTGTTCTCGCACGCTAGCAGGTGAGGCACACCCGGTCTTGCAAAGGGCTAGCCGGCTTGGATCAGTGTAGCGGCGGATGTGCTGGGAGGAGGTACCCCTGACGGGCGGTTGAGCTAACGGCCTGCCAGGTCCGCGACCACGGCCTCGAGCCCGTCCACGACGCGCGCCATCCGGCCGTAGTCGAGCTTGTCGGGCGTATCCTGCGCGGTGTGGTAGAACGGATTCCGGAATGGCGCCGTGTCTGTGATCATGATCGCCCGGTATCCCTGTCGCCAGAACGACCAGTGGTCGGACCACCAGACGCCCGATACCCAGGAAGGCAGCGCGGCGCCCTGGGTGGGGAACGGCGTGGCGCTGCGGAACGTGGCGATTGCCCGGCGCACGAGCGGCCCCGACTTCAGGTTGCTCACGAACCCGATGAAGTCGCCGACATCGGGATAGGCGAGGTTCAGCGGAAACGGATAGCGCTGGCTGCCGGGGTCGCTGTCGTAGTAGCCGATGGACTCAATCGATAGCATCGCCACGATGCGGTCGCCGCGCGCCCGCGCCGCGTCGGCGTAGTGCCGGCTTCCCATCGCGCTCGTGGGGAACGATGGTGGCTCCTCCGTGCCGAAGAAGACGAACCGGATGGTACGGGTGGCCGGCTTCCCCGCGAAGCTCCGCGCCAGCTCGAGCACACCCGCGACGCCGCTGCCATTGTCGTCCGCGCCCGGCGCGCCCTCGGCCGTGTCGTAGTGCCCCCCCACAACGATGATCTCGTCCGCCTGCGCCGAGCCTCGTAACGTCACCTCCAGGTTTCGCCAGCGCTGTCCGTGCGCGTCGTACTCCTGGGCGGCGACGGTGTAGCCCATCGCGTTGAGCTCGGCCTCAAGATACGCCGCGGCTTGGACCGCGGCGGCCGGCTTCGCCACGCCGCGTTCGCCGATTTCACCAGCCAGCC
>JBIOUY010000049.1:0-9056 GCA_044867445.1 Gemmatimonadales bacterium | reverse complement strand
ATGGAATTCCACGTCAGCCTGACCGGCCGAAAGGACCTGAGCGGCGAGATCTACCGCCAGCTCCGGCGAGCTATTGTGGATGGCCGGCTCCGGCCCGGAGACCTTCTGCCACCCAGCCGGGAGCTTTCCCGGAGTCTCGGCGTCTCCCGAACCACCATCACCGTGGCCTACGACCGGCTCGCCGGCGAGAGTTTCGTCACCTCTCGAGTCGGTGCCGGCACGTTCGTGAGCGAGCATGTCGCCCGGACTCCCCGGGAGTCGAAGCGGCAAGGCGACGGCGTGCTGCGGCCCCGGCCGATCTGGGATTCCATCACCGTCTCCAATGCTTTCGCCCGCGAGGCTCGATTCGACTTTCGCACTGGTCTGCCCGATGCCTCGCTGTTTCCCCATAAGACGTGGCGTCGGCTGGTGGCCCGCGAGCTGCGCTCCGAGGCGGTCGCGGCGGGCGTCTACGGTCATCCCGCTGGTCATCGCGGGCTGCGGGAGTCGATCGCGCGGCACATCGGCGTTTCTCGGGGCATGGCGGTGTCGGCGGATGATGTCACGGTGACGAGTGGCACTCAACAGGCCCTCGACGTCGTGAGCCGGGTCCTGCTGGCCCCGAATGACGTCGTTGCCGTGGAAGACCCGGGATACCCGCCACCGAGACGGCTGCTCGAGTCGCTCGGGGCGCGCATCGTTGGTGTTCCGGTGGATCGCGACGGGCTGGTCGTCGAGGCGCTCCCCCGCCGTGCCCGCCTGGTCTACGTGACGCCGTCTCACCAGTACCCGCTCGGCGTGTCCCTGACGCTGGCGCGGCGGTTGGCCCTGCTGGCCTGGGCCGAGCAGAACAAGGCCGCCATCGTGGAGGACGACTACGATAGCGAGTTCCGCTTCCGGGGCCGGCCAATCGAGCCGGTGCAGACCCTTGATACCGCCGGTCGCGTCATCTACGTCGGCTCGTTCTCCAAGACGATGCTGCCCACACTGCGTCTGGGCTTCATCGTGACGCCACCATCGCTGCGTGCAGCGGTGCACAAGGCGAAGTTCGTGACCGACTGGCACACGTCCCTGCTGGTACAGGCCGCGCTGGCCCGTTTCATCGATGATGGCGGCTTCGCCCGCCACATCCGCCGGATGAGTGCGGTCTACCGCGTTCGGCATGAAATGGTCACGAAGACGGTGACCACCGAATTCGCTGATCATCTCGAGCTCATTCCCTCGAGCGCGGGGTTGCACGTGGCCGCCGTGGCGCGCACTGCTCCCGCCGAGGAGTTGGCTGCCGTGGCTGGGCGAGCGTCAGAGGCCGGGGTCGAGGTACAGCAGCTGGCCAGGTTTTCCGTGGGAGCTCGGGGCCGGGCCGGGCTGGTATTGGGATACGGGGCCATTCGGACTGGCCAGATTGAAGAGGGATTGCGCCTGCTGCGCGAATGCTTCGACGGCTGATCCGCTTCACCGGTCGTAGAGTCCCACCTCGCTCAGCGCGATGCGGTAGATGTCTCCCTTTCCATTCCCAATCCCCGCGATGTTCGCATCATTCCGCGGGGTGTCGAATCGGTCACCCAGAGTTCCAGTGTGCCGCCGTGTACTGCTGAAGTAGAGCCAGCGCCCGTCAGGAGAAACGCTCTGGTTGAACTCGCTGGCCGTGGTGTTGACGCTGGCGAGGGGCTGCGGCCGCTGCCAGGACTTCCCCTCTCGGCGGGTCAGGTACAGATCGTAGCGCCCGGTGCTGTCCGGTCGGCCCGATGCGCTGAAGATGAGATAACGGCCGTCGGGGGCGATCCACGGCTCTACCTCATTGGCCGCCGTGTTGATGGCGGGCCCCAGGTTTTCCGGCGGCTGATACGCCCCATTCGCCCACCGGGCGACGTAGAGATCCAGTCTGCCGCTCCCGCCGGGCCGGTCGCTGCCGAAATAGAGGTCGCCGTTGGCTGCGACCGAGGGCGACCACTCGTCCGCGCCGGCAGAGCTGATGGGCGCAGCCAGACGATGCGGCTGGCCCCACCGACCCCCCTCTAACGACACGCTCCAGATATCGTAGGTCTTCGACGCGACCGCCTCGCCTGCCCCCGGTCGATTGGAGACAAAAAACAGGGTCCGGCCATCGGCCGAGAAATGCGGGTCGGCGTTGCTCCACGATTGAGCGAAGGTCGGCTTGAGCGGAGCACGCCAGCGGTCGTCACTCTCCTGCTCGGTCTCGTAGATGTCGTACGCGCTGAAGTCGTCATTGGCCCGGCAAAACAGCACCCGCGGCTCATCCGGCGCGAACGCGACGAAGAAATCCCACTGCCCGGTGGAGAACAGGCCTGCGCTGTAGAGCTCGGGTCCGGGGGGTCGTGCGGTGCCGGCGAGCAGAAGCACTGCGGTGCCCAACGAGGCAAGGCGTACCACGGGGTCAACCGCCCACGGCTCGGGCCAGCAGGAGAACGCCGGCTCCCAGGAGGACGGCGCCCACGGCCCGCCTGGCACCCTCCGGCCGCGGCGCGAGCCGTTCGGCGGTGATCACCATACTCAGGACAGCGGTGGTCACGAGCTCCATCATCCCGGTAACCAAGAGGACCAGCATGAAGCCGGAGCAGCACAGGGCGCAGTGCACTCCAAAGCCGATGCCCTGGCGATACGTGCTCCATCCGTCACGGGAGGGTTCGCCCGCGCAGGCCAGTCCCTCCCGGCAGCGCCCGAGCTGGCGAGCCTTCCAGCGGGTGAACTGAATTGCTCCGGCAAGCAGGACGACTATCCCGGTCGCGATCGGCGCCCACCGGGCGAGTACTGACCAGCGCAGTTCAGCCGCGGTCACACCCAGACCAAGCAGATAGGCGCCGGCGCCGAAGGCGGCCCAGAGGGAGAAGTAGCCTGCGGCTGCCGTGGTCGTCAGGCTCCCAAGCCCGCGCGCACTCTGCCCGCGGACCTCACGGCGGTAGCTGGACAGCGCCGGCACCAGGGCCGGGAGCATCATCGCCACCATCATGACGATCCAGGTCACCATGAACCAGGCAGCCGCGTCGAGCCGGTCTTGGCCGGGCATACCCGTCCACATCATCGACAAGGTCCAGCCGCCCGGCATCGGCATACCTTGGGACATGGGTCCGGCCCAGTGAACGGTCGCCCCGGCGCTCGCAAGCCAAAGGAGCGCAGTGATCGCGACAAATGTCCATTCGCCTGTCACGCCGGACGCCTGCGTACGCACGATGGTTTCAGGCTCCCGCTCAGTCCTGGTATCGATCATAGTACTCCACCCATTCCTGGACGAAGTCCAGGTGATCCTCGTCGCGACCCTTGGGAACCAGATCGAGATACTGATACGCAGTGTTCATCATATCGATGCCGCGGGCATAGCAGGAATAGGTGTGAAACAGGACGCCGGTGTCATCGCGGTAGAACACACTGGCCCCTTCGCGGTCGGACATGTCCATATCCAACTTGGCGTAGTTATAGATCGCCGTTCCGCTCGCGATCTGTTCCGGAGTGAACGACGCCTGATAATCGTAGTTGAAGTCGTTCTGGCCGGAGGACACCCACTTGAAGCTCCAGCCCATGCGCTTCCGAAAGCGCTCGATCTTGGAAATCGGCGCCCGGGAGATGGCCGCGAAGCTCACGTCGCGGTGGGCCAAATGGATCACGTTAGGGTTGAAGTTGTCGGCCCAGAAGGAGCAATGCTTGCATCCGTCGTCCCACTCGGGGGCGAACATGAAGTGGTAAACCACAAGCTGGCTCCGGCCTTGGAACAGATCGGCCAGCGACTCTTTGCCATTTGGTCCATCGAAGACGTACTGCTTCTCCACCGGCTCCCACGGCAGTCCCCGTCGCTGCCGGCTCAACTCGTCTCTGAGCCGGGTGAACTCCTTCTCCTTGGCGAGGAGGGCGGTGCGCGCGGCGAGCCACTGCTGGTGGGAAACGACGGGATGGTCCTTGATGTCGGTGCTGGAAGTCGTTGCCATAAGGAGACGCTCCTGCCGCTGCGCGCGGCCGGTTCTAGTGCAGATAATCGTGCGGTGGCGGAACAGCCGGAACTCAGCTAATATTCCACCAGGCGGTTGAACGATAATACTCCACCATTTGGTTGAATACAACCCCATGGCTCGTAGCCCCGAGCTCCTGCTGGATCAGGTCTACGGCGCGATCGCCGATCCGACCCGTCGCGCCATTCTGTCGGTGCTCGCCGGCGGTGAGGAGAGCGTCGGCGGCCTGGCCGATCGCTTCCCCATCTCGTTCAACGGCGTGTCCAAACACGTCAAGGTCCTAGAGCGGGCGGGACTGGTGCAGCGCCGGATTCGCGGGAGGGAGCATCGGCTCCGGCTCCGGGCCGAGCCGTTGCGAGAGGCGGCGCACTGGCTGGACCACTACCGGGCCTTCTGGGACAAGCGTCTCGATGCGCTGGAGGCATTTCTGGTAGGAGAACAGCGCCCTGAGCCCTCCGCGCGCCGGCGACGAGTCGGCAGGTTGCGCCGATGACTTCGCCGGACCATCCGCTCGAAACCCTTGTGGTACGGCGAGTGCTGCCGGTCCCCCGTGAGCGAGTGTTTGCCGCGTGGCTCGATCCGGTCAGCCTGGCTCAGTGGATGCGCCCGGGTGAGACCACCGATGCCTTAGTCGAGGTCGATGCTCGAGTCGGCGGCAAGTTTCGAATCGTCATGAGACACGGGAGCCGCGGGAATGAAGACTACGAGCACCGAGGCGAGTATCTGGTGATTCAGCCACCCTCACTGCTGTCGTTTACCTGGATATCCGCCGCCACCGACCATCAACCCACCGTCGTCACGGTCGAGCTGCTCGAACAGGGCGCCAACACCGAGCTGGTCCTGACTCATCGCCGCCTGCCGCCGGCCAAGGTCGAGTCTCATCGGGCGGGCTGGACCGATATCGTCCGGATGCTGGGTGAGAAGCTGGTGAACGAGTAACCTGCTCAGTGCCCGCCTCGCCGTACGTTGTGGGCGTCGAGAATGCGAAGGACCTCCTTCACCGGAATCGCTTCCACCTTCCCCTGTTTCGCGGTCACCGTCTGCGCCATGAAGAGCGAGTTATAGATCGCCTCCTCGGTCGCCTCTGCCACGCCCTGGAAGAGGCCGTTCATCGCCTCGTTGCCTAGTTCACTGGTGGTGAGCCGCTCCGCATCGAGCCGGCGTCGCACCCCCAGATTGTTGGAGAAGGCGATCACGTAGTCGCCAGAGCCGCTCCCCATCGACGAGCCGGTTCGGGCGAGGCCGACGATGGCTCGGGCGGCGAGTCGCCGCAGGTTGCGATCGGAGAGCGGGGCGTCGGTTGCTACAACCATCATGATCGAGCCCTTCTGCCCCTGAGCGTTGCCCGTGCGGGTCACCCCCTGCCGGCCGAGCGCCCGGCCCACGGGGACGCCGAGCACGAGCAGGTCACCACCGAAGTTCGACTGCACCAGCACTCCCACGGTCCAGGTGCTGTCCTCCACCGTCACCCGGCGGGACGACGTCCCGATCCCGCCTTTCCAGCCGAACGCCACTGTGCCCGCCCCGGCACCCACGCTCCCCTCGGCAACAGGCCCGCTGGCCGCATTGTCCAGCGCGGCGCGTACGTCCCGGTCGGTGATCGGCCGGCTCCGGATGGCGTTGAGGACATAGCCATCATTGGTCTCGCCTACCACCGGATTGATTGAGTGGACCTCGGCCATCCCCGGATGTGCCAGCATCCAACCGACCAACGCATCGGCCGCCTTCCACACGCAGAGCGTACAGGTGAGCAGTATCGGCGTCTCCAGCTCCCCCAGCTCGGCCACCTGGGTGACGCCGAGCAGCTTGCCGAAGCCGTTGCCGACGTAGATGGCGGCGGGAACGCGCTCGAGAAATGGATTGGCACCGTGGGGGAGGATGGCGGTGACCCCGGTGCGCACCGAATCTCCCAGTCGCACAGTGGTCTGACCTACCCGCACGCCGGCCACATCGGTGATCGCGTTCAGCGGCCCCGCCGGAAGCGTGCCGGGCAGAATGCCGAGCACGCGGGCGCGAGCCGGCTGTTGGGCCGCCGCCGTGCCGGCCCAGAGTACATAGAGTAGCAAGAGAACAGGACGAATCATGGACATATCTTTCCCTCTGATTGGCCTGCCGTCCACCCTGACCGGCGCCGTGACTTGCGGCGACGCGGCGTTTCCGCGGAGATGTGATGGAGTGGTTCTCCGCTTCGGACTATCGGCTCGCACGGCTCATCATCGAGCGCGGACTAGGCCTGACCTATCTGTCCGCGTTTCTGGTGGCGCTCAATCAATTCCCGGCGCTGCTGGGCGAGCACGGTCTCTTGCCCGTGCGCCGCTATCTTCGGCAGGTCGACTTCAACGATTCGCCCAGCCTCTTCCACTTCCACTACTCCGATAACCTCCTCCGCGCCGTCGCCTGGGCCGGCATCGTGCTCTCCGCTGCGATGGTGCTCGGCCTGCCGCAAGCGGGGCCGCTCTGGCTCCCGCCTCTCGTATGGCTGGCCCTCTGGCTCTTGTATCTCTCGATCGTCAACGTCGGTCAGCGCTTCTACAGCTTCGGCTGGGAGTCGCTGCTCCTCGAGGCCGGGTTCCTCGCGGTTTTCCTCGGCAACGCGCAAACCGCGCCTCCGTTCCTGGTCTTGCTGCTGTTTCGCTGGCTCGCCTTCCGGGTGGAGCTGGGCGCTGGTCTCATCAAGCTCCGGGGCGACCGCTGCTGGCGTGACCTCACCTGCATGGACTACCACCATGAGACCCAGCCGATGCCCAACCCAGTCAGCTGGTTCGTGCATCGGCTGCCGCGCGGGTTTCACCGGACCGAGGTCATCGGCAACTTCGTCGCGCAGTTGCTCGCCCCGGTTCTCCTGTTCCTGCCCCAGCCAATCGCGGGGATCGGAGCGCTGATCATGATCGGTACCCAGGGCTATCTCATGGTCAGCGGCAACTATGCCTGGCTGAACCTGGTGACCATGTTGACCGCCGTCTCCGCGGTGCCCGACGAGTTCATCCTGTCGCTCCTGCCTGGAACAGAGGTCCAGCCGCCTCTGGCGGCGTCGCCGCCCTGGTTTGTGGCCGCGGTGGTCGCACTCACCGTGCTCGTCACGGTGCTCAGCTACTTGCCGGTGCGAAATCTGTTCGCGCGGCGGCAGCTGATGAACTACTCGTTCAACCGCCTGCACCTGGCGGGAACCTACGGAGCATTCGGGAGTGTCACCCGTGAGCGTCAGGAGGTTGTCCTCGAGGGGACCAGCTCCGTCGAGCTCTCGCCCGACGCGGAGTGGCGGGAGTACGAGTTCAAGGGCAAGCCGGGCGACCCGCACCGCAGGCCGCCGCAGATCGCGCCGTATCACCTGCGCCTCGATTGGCTGATGTGGTTCGCCGCGCTCTCACCGCATTACGCCGAGACCTGGTTTCCCCGGCTGGTGGAGAAGCTCCTGGCGAACGACCGGGCTGTTCTGCGTTTGGTTCGGCACAATCCGTTTCCGGACGCGCCGCCACGGTGGATTCGGGCTCGGTACTACCACTACCGCTACACCACCGGCGCCGAGCGGAAGGCAACGGGAGCCTGGTGGGTGCGGCAGCTGGTGGGCGACTATCTCCGGCCGGTTTCGCTGGCGGATCGCGCCGACCGGACCCGGAGCCGCGTGGAATAGACTGGAGCAGGGAGGCGTGGGCAATGCATGGCAAACGCATCGTTGTGGTCGGAGGTGGGTCAGGCATCGGTCGGGGAATCGCGCGCGCCGCACTGGAGGCCGGGGCCGAGGTAGTCATCGTCGGTCGGTCTGGAAAGAGACTCGAAGAAGCCATCGCCGAGCTCGGGTCGAGCGCCATGGTTCGGCCGGTCACCGCCGATGTGACCAACGAGGCGGACGTGATCCGCCTGTTCCACGAGGTTGAGGCGTTCGATCATCTCGCTACTACGGTCGCGGATCTGACCTATCAGCCAATCAGGGAACTCGAGGTGGCCGCGGCCCGCAAGTCGATCGATTCCAAGCTGCTCAGTTCCTTGCTGTTGGCGAAGCACGCCTGGGCCCGAGCGCGGCCAGGTGGTTCGTTGACTTTCACCTCCGGCATCGCCGCCTATCGCCCGGGTCCAAGGGGGGCGGTGGTTGCCGCGGTGAACGGCGCGCTGGCTTCGCTTGCGCGTGCGCTGGCCCTCGAGCTCGCGCCTCTCCGGGTGAACGTGGTGTCACCCGGTTGGGTGGATACGCCGATCTGGGAGGTAGTCGCGGGCAGCAACACGGCGGCAATGCAGGAGCAGATGGCAAAGCGCCTGCCCGGCGGGCGGATCGGACGCCCGGAGGACATCGCTCAGGCGGTGTTGTCCATGATGGCCAACGAGTTCATTACGGGGGCCGTATTGCACGTCGACGGCGGCCAGCGGCTCGTGTGACGTCGCGCACGAGCCAGCCCCGGAACCGGCGGCAGAGTGCGCCGGTTCTGAGCTTTATTTCAAAGATCGGATCCATCGTTTGAAACGTTGAGACGGAGGAGATATGAAGATCGGTATCATTGGCGCGGGCCAGATCGGTGGCACCCTGGCGCGTCGCCTCGCGGCCTTGGGACACGAGGTCTCCATCGCCAACTCACGCGGACCTGAGACGCTGGCCGCGTTCGCTAAGGAAATCGGCGCCAAACCGGTGACCATTGAGGAAGCTGCCCGGGCGGGAGACGTCGTAATCGTGACCATCCCGGAGAAGAATGTAGCTCGCCTGCCTGCCAAACTATTCGACGGTGTGCCCGACGATGTCGTGGTCGTGGATACCGGCAACTACTATCCCCAGCAGCGCGATGGGCGAATCGATCCCATCGAGAAGGGTGTGACCGAGAGCCGCTGGGTCGCCAACCAGCTTGGCCGGCCGGTGGTGAAGGTGTTCAACAACATCTATGCCCGCCACCTGCTGGAGCGGGGCAGGCCCAAAGGCGCGCCGGGACGCATCGCGCTGCCCGTGGCCGGCGACGACAAGCGCGCCAAGGACACTATCATTCGTTTGCTCGATGAGCTCGGCTTTGATGCCGTAGATGCCGGTAGCCTGGATGAATCCTGGCGGCAGCAGCCCGGCACGCCGGTCTATGCCGCCGACCTCGACATCGAGGGAACCGGTCGGGCATTGCAGCAGGCCAAGCGGGAGCGCCGGCC
>JBIOUY010000048.1:0-9153 GCA_044867445.1 Gemmatimonadales bacterium | reverse complement strand
GCTTCCTCCCGATCTTCAGCCTCGCCTCGCTCTGGTTGCCATGATCGGGCTGTCCGACCAGGCCAGCTTCCAGTATCGGCCTACCGATATCTTCGCGGATGGATTGCGCTTTACCGATCGTCCGGTCGAGCCTGAGGTGGAGAAGCTGCGAGGGCTGCGGATGATCTGTATCTCGGGCGAGCGAGAGGGTGGCTCACTCTGTCCCCGGCTGGATTCCTCGCTCGTTCGGATTGCCAGCCACGCTGGCGGGCATCGAGTAACTCAGCGGGTGGGTGCTTCCGTGGTGGACCTCATGATGGAGGAAGTGGCCTCGCGATACACCAGGTCCGCACTGACCACATCTTCCACCGCAACACCGACTGATTTGAAGAGAGTGACTTCGTCGGCGGTCATTCGGCCAGGGCGGGTGCCGCTAATGACCTCGCCGATCTCCGCGAACACCTGGCCGGCGGCGATGACATCGCCGGACTCTCGCGTGGCCGCCTCCCGCGAGTCCACAAACAGCCGCGCCTTGCCCAGGGTCTCGTCGTCCAGCTCTCTCCATTCCGGGCGAGTCGCGCCGACCGCGTTCACGTGAGTTCCTGGTGACAGCCACTCGCCCAGCAGCACGGGGGTAGTGGCGCTCGTCGCCACTGTGACGACATCCGCGCCCCGGACCGCCTCTTCCGCCGACGCCACCGCCTGAACCCCAAACTTCTCGGCGAACGCCTTGGCGTTTCGCGGGCTCCACACCCGAACCTCTCGGAACGAGCGGACCAGCCTGAGCGCCTCCAAATGGCTGCGGGCCTGCACGCCGGACCCGAGAATCGCCAGCACCGAGGCGTCGCGACTGGCGAGGAGCTGGGTTGCGACGGCTGACGCGGCCGCGGTACGCATCTCGGTGATGAGCCGCCCGTCCATGGTCGCGAGATGCTCGCCGGTCTCGGGCCGGAACATCACGATCAGAGCATGGTGAGTGGGAATCCCTTGGTTATTGGGATAAAAGCTGACCAGCTTCGCGCCGAGCGCTCCGGCGTAGGCCGGCATGACGCCGAAGAACCCTTGGTGGTCGGTGATCGGCAGCACGACGCGAACCGGTTGCACCACTCTTCCAGCGGAGAGATCGGCCAGCGCCCGCGCCATGGCGGGGATGAGATCTTCCATCCGCAGCAGGCGACGAACGTCAGCCTCATCGAGAGTCAAGCTCATTGCCCGGGATGGTACTCCCGTACGACGTGACCCTTGAGATCCTCGGGGTAGAAGTACACCTCGCGAAGGTTGCCGGTGGCGTAGCGCTCGGCCTGATCGTCGAAGTGCGGTGAGCCGGGATCGCCGCTTTCGCCGCCGGCCGTGATGGCCTTGGCTCGCACCCTGGGGCCGAACTCTACCACCGCCACGAAGGTGTTCCCGAAGCTGCCGTAGATCCGCTTGCTCCCGTTGTACGAGCGCGCCCCGAAAGCCGCGAGCGACCCCCACCTGGAAGAGGTAAACGGCACCGGAATGCTCGGCGCGCTGTCGCTGAACTGCTGAACGATGTCGCCCGTGAGACGCTGGAACCGGTTGATCTCGCCCCAGGGAACCTTCCAGCTTCCGAAGTCAGCGGTGAGCTTGTCCGAGGCTCGGGCCAGCGCCACGAGCCGCTGATCCGGAGTCGTCTCCTTAGCCATGTAGACATACGGCCACATCTGCCCCGAGTCCGGCTCAGCGGGTACGACCCGCATGAGTTGATCTCCCCAGTACACCGCCAACGACGTGGGAATCGACCCGACCGACCAGCGCCGATCCCAGCTCCGGAGCGTCGCTACCTGCTCCGCCAGCTTGGCCTTGAGCGGGTTCGATGGCGGGGTTTGGTCGTAGGCCTCGAACAGCGGCGGCAGCAGCTCATCGAAGGCCGGGAGGTAGGTGTCGAAGGCGGTGGCTACGAGGGACTCGAGGGTGAACCCGGTCTGGTTCGCGAGCAACCGCTGGGCATGAATGCCGCGCGGGTTCTCACCCGCTCGGTCCATGTAGGATGGATAGTCCTTCTCCCTCGGACTGTTCCCGCCGGCCGCGGAGTAGGGCCAATCGTTGGTGTTTTGGATCCAGCCATTCGTGGGATTGAGCAGGCCCACCGTCTCGTCGACCGAGTACAAGCCCTTCCACTCAGTTGCCGGGTTGCTACCGTCCACCGGGCGAGTCCAGTCGAAACTGGTATCCCGCTTGGGAATGAAGTTGGCGTGAAAGTAGGCAATGTTGCCGCCCGCGTCGGCGAAGACGGTATTGTTGGAGGAGTTGGTGTGCAGCTCCATGGTTTTCTTAAAGGACGCGTATCCCGTCGCCTTGGTCCGCAAGTACGACTGCATCAGCGCCTTCACCGGCTTCTCCATCAGCTTTACAGCGATCCACTTTCCGCCGGCCTCCCGCACGATGGGGCCATGATGGCTTCGGTAGACAGTAAACTCTCGCTGGGCCATGCCGGCCGCTGTCTTGTAGGGAACGGTGATCCGGCTGGTCCTGAGGGGCCGCTCCTCGCCGCCGTAGCGGTAGTGGATCCCGTTCTTCTTTTCCACCACCGTCTCGGCGTACTCATCAATCGCGTCGGCTCCGGTCGAGCAATGCATCCATCCCGCGCGTTCGTTGAAGCCCTGGTACACGAAGAACTGGCCCCAGGTCACGGCGCCGTACGCATTCAGCCCCTCGTCACTGGTCGCCTGTACCTCGGCCCTGAAGTAGAACGAGGTGTGGGGGTTGATGAGAAGCAGGGCATGTCCGCTCGCGGTTCTGGATGGAGCGATAGCGAAACCGTTCGACCCGGCGGGCTCTTCGGGGGCGCTGAACGTTGCGGATATCTTCTTTGGCGGCCGCTTCCCATAGAGTGCCTCCAGCCCATCCAGCGAAATACTCTCGATATCCCCACCGATGCTGCCTTCAGTAAAGGTCAGCGCCATCCACGGTTCGAACCGCTTGATCACCCGGGGCCTGACCTGCGGATGCATGGAGAGATAGTAGTTCAGACCGTCGGCCCAGGCGTTCATCAACCGCTTCAACCATTCCGGGCTGGCCCGGTATTTCGCCCGCATGCTGTCAGGGTCGATGAAGAGCTTCATCCTCAAGTCCCGGTAGAGCTCGGCCTCGCCCTGGGCCTCGGCCAGCCGTCCCATGGCATTGAGGTAGTTCACTTCGATTCGATTGAAATCGTCTTCGGCCTGCGCATAGATGAGCCCGAATACCGCATCGGCATCGGTCTTTCCATGGACGTGGGGGATCCCCCAGTTGTCCCGGCTGATGGTGACGGCCTGAGCCTCCCGCTTCCACCGCAGCGAGTCCGGTGGAGTCGCTGGCTGGTCGGCGAATGCAGTGAAGGCAGTGGAGGTGAAGCCCAGGGTAAGGACGAGAGCAGGAAGGATCATGTAGTTGTCAGAGCTTTCTGGATCAGGCAGGTATGCCGCACCTCGTGCTGACCCACAAACAGCACCCACTGGTAGAAATTCAAGGGGCCGATGATCGGGTGGGGAAAACTGAGCGAGCCCACCGCCCACCCATCGGCCTGGGTCATCACCTCAATGAGATCCGCGCGGCTCCGACCCAATCCTACGAGAGCCGCATGGCCATCGGCCTGCGAATTGGGCTGGACGAAGACGGGGGCGAGTATCGGGCGCACCACCTGCACCAGACGAAAGGCATCGAGTGCGCCCATGATCGAGAAGGTCTCGCCCTCCGGCCCCAACCGACTCAGATCGGCTTCCCGAAGCAGCTTCCGCAGAATCTTGACGATCGACGATTCGGTGAGGCGGAGGTGCTCCAGGGTCTCTCCCGGCGACCATACCGCCCCTGCCGGCCGTCGCTGCAATTGCGCTGCGCTGAGGCCATTCACCGTCGCCAGCAGTCCCTGGCGAGCCTCGGTCAGATAGTCCTGAAGCTCGCGAAACCGAGGATGCAATTTAGTCTCCCAACCCGCTTCCTTCTTGCGCTAGACCATCACCGCGCCGCCGGCGAGGTCGACGATGATTCCTGTGATCCAACCCGCGTCCTCCGAGGCGAGAAAGAGCGCCGCGCGTGCTACATCCTCCGGTGTGCCGAGCCGCTTGATGGGATGCATATCGACCAGCGTCTGCTTTTGGGCTTCCGGTATGCGCTGTTCGTTACGCTCCGTGAGGATGGTCTCTGGAGCGATGCAGTTGACTCGGATCCCGAATGGCCCCGCCTGCGCGGCCACATCTTGCGTCAGGATTTGAACGCCCGCCTTGGCCGCGGCGTACGGAATCGGAGAACCGGGATGCGGCCTTCGAGCGGCAGCGGAGGACATGGTGATAATGGTGCCGGACTTTCGTTGCTTCATCCCTGGCAAAATGCTTTTGATGGTCAGAAACGTCGCCGTCAGATTGCTGTCCAACGAAGTATGCCACCCTTCTTCGCTGGTTTCTTCGAGCGGGCCTGGCCGGGTAAAGCTGCCTCCGGCGTTGGCCACCAGGACATCGATCGGGCCGAGCTCCTGCTCAACTTGACGGCGCATCGCCTCGATCTCACTGAACTTCGTCGTATCGGCTACGACCTGAATCGCCCGGCCGCCGGCCTGCTCGATCTCCCGGCGCACCAGTGTGAGCGCCTCCGTATCCCTGCCATGCACCACCACTTTGGCGCCGTGCTGCGCGAACAGCGTGGCAATGGCTGCGCCTATGCCCCGTGAGCTGCCGGTGACCAATGCCACTTTTCCTTGCAGAGCCGTCATCTCTTGCTCCCAAATTCTCCGCAGAGCCGCTCGAATACGCTCGGAAACACTCGCTCCAGCCCTCGCGTAAGTGCCTGGAAAGCTATTTTCCCCCTTCAAATTGAACCTCAGCGACTCATGCTAGCACTCCTGCTGCTGATCCAAGGCGCAGTCATCGAGGGAAAAGGGTCTCCGACCGCGGATATTCCCCGGCTCGAGGCGTCCCCCCAAATCGATGGTCAGCTCGATGAGCCGGTCTGGTCGCAGGCAACCCGGCTCACGGGCTTTTGGCAATATCAGCCGGTCGATGGGCGCCTCGCAGAGGAGCAAACCGAGGTGCTGGCCTGGTATGCGCCGGACGCAATTTACTTCGGCATCATCGCCCACGATCGAAACCCTGCCGCTATCCGGGCCACCGTCGCGGATCGGGATAACATCGACAACGATGACCACGTCGTCATCGATCTCGACACCTTTCACGATCGTCGCCGCGCCTTCTTCTTCGGGGTGAACCCGCTCGGTTCCCAAAGCGATGGGGTGCGCAGCGAGGGCGCGGGCCAGGTCAGCAGTCTCATCCCGGGAAGCACCGACAAGAACCCCGACTTCGCCTGGGACTCGAAGGGCCGCATCACCAGTCAGGGATACCAGATCGAGATCCGCATCCCATTCAAGAGTCTCCGCTATTCCGGGAGTGGGCCTCAGACCTGGGGCTTCAACGTCACCCGCGTGGTCCAACGCACCGGGTACACCGACACCTGGACCGACGTCCGCCGGGCAAATGCCAGCTTCCTGGGGCAGGAGGGTGCCATTGCCGGCTTGCACGACCTGAAGCGGGGCGTCGCAATCGAGGTGCAGCCCTTCGTGACTGCCACCGCCGAGGGACACCGGGACTCGCTGAACGGAGATTTCACTCGGGAGAATGTGGACCCAGACGCCGGACTCAACTTGCGCCTCGGGTTCACCAGCTACGCCCTGGATGCCACCCTTAATCCCGATTTCAGCCAGGTGGAGACCGACTCGGGGCAGGTCACGGTGAATGAACGGTTCGCCCTCTTCTTTCCCGAAAAGCGACCTTTCTTCCTGGAGGGGATCGAGCTCTTCGGCACTCCCCAGACACTGGTGTATACCCGCCGCATCGTGAATCCCAAGGCCGGTGCCAAGTTCACCGGGAAGCTGGGTCAGCTGGGGGTGGCTCATCTCACGGCGGTCGACCAGACGGATGACGGTGACGCCTGGTTCAACATCAGCCGGCTCCGTCGGGATTTCGGCCGCAATTCCATCGCAGGGCTCACCTTCACCAATCGGGATCAGAGCGGCGCACGCAACCGGGTGCTCGCCGGAGATTTTCGTTACGTCTGGAGTCTCTATTACGCCCAGGTTCAGTACGGCGCCTCCTGGACCAGCGATGCCGCGGGCAGCCGCACTGCCCCGATCTGGCAGGCCGAGTATGACCGGACGGGCCGCTCCTGGGGATTCAATTATCTGTTGAAGGGCTTGGGCGCTGGCTTCGACGATCAGGCGGGTTTCGTCAACCGGCTTCGCAGCGGAGTGGTGTACGGACATGCCTTCAACCGCTACACCCTCTATGGAGCGCGAGGGGCGCTGCTGGAGAACCTCACTCTCTTCGGCGGGCCGGAGCGCACCTGGCGCTACGACAAGTTCGGCTTCACACCTGCCCTGGAAGGCGACGAATTCCTCGACGTCACCTTTCAGCTCCGCGGCGGGTGGAAGCTGAACCCGCGGGTTGAGCGCGACTTCGTCAACTTCGAAGACAGCACCTACGCCGACTACACGGTCGGGGGTGCCACGGGCCCGGCCTACCTGCCGGCCGAAGACTTCTCCGGGTTCGTCTGGCAGGCCAAGGTGACCACGCCTACCTGGCGCCGGCTGGGAGCCAATCTGAGCTATCGCCGGGGACGAGCCGCAATCTTCCAAGAAGGAGTCACCGGACGGGCCTGGCTGCTTACCGGCGGGCTCGATCTGCGCCCGGCGTCTACCATCCGGGTCGCGGCGACCGGCACGGTATTCCGGCTGTTCCGGCTGGATGGCAGCGAGTTCGCCCGCTCGACCATCCCCCGGCTCAAGGTGGAGTATCAGCCCAACCGGGCGCTCTTCTTTCGAGTGATCGGCGAGTACCGCTCCGAGCGCCAAGCGGAGCTCCTCGAGCCTAGCTCCGGCGGTGCGCTGTTTGTCGGCGGCGAGCCCCAGCCCACCACGAGTTTCAACGGGCTTCGGGTCGATATTCTGGCTTCGTTCGAGCCCACCCCGGGGACCGTCGCCTTCCTGGGTTACGGCAGTTCTCTCGAAAGCGACCGGGAGTTCAACTGGTCCCGGCTTCAGCGGATGAGCGATGGCTTCTTCCTGAAGCTGGCGTATCAAGTGAGACCGTAGGGCGCCCGCCTGCAGCACTCCGTCCTGAGCTCGATGAGCAAGTCCGGCCGAGGCTGCGGCCATCCCGGACCAGGCCCGAGACGATCGAGATGCCCCAGACTGCGGCCCTCTGGCGAGCCTTCTTAAGCCGATCCGGCCAGCGACGAGAGAGCCAACAGGAAACACAGGAACGAGATGATGTCCAGAGGTTCCCTGAACCAACTCCAAAAGGTCCAGCGAGCGACCCTCGCTGAAAGCTCTGCGGACGGGGGGGAACTAGTGGGTACCTTCTGAAACGCAAGCATCTCGCGAATGAAGAAGAAACCGCTCCATACCCGCATGATGATATACGAGCCTAATCCTATGAGAAGGAGGCGGCGAACCTCTTCGTGCCCCCAGGTCAGGGCAAGCCCCAAAATGACAAACACGGTGATGCCCGCGTGGACTGGCATCCAAAACCGTTGAAGGGGTACCCCAGTGCGAGGCTGGATAATGGCAAAGGACGCTGGGGGCGAGGCACTCCATATCGGGCTGCGCACGATGTGCTCGTAGAGTCCTCCGCCGATGGCGCAGGCCATCGAGAAGCACAGAAGAATCAGGGACCATTCCGCGAAGTTGATGTTCATACGATTGCTCCTTGGGACCGTCGGCAGTGCGGTATATCGTGGCGCCTCTTAAGGCTCAAGCAATCGGCAGCGGCGAGATCACGGTACGGTACATGACCGGCGGCTCTAGGTAGGCCCTGCTTGTCCCCACCGCTTATCCGGCGGGGGTATATCGGTGTTGCGCAACGGCGGGATCCTGGTGTTGAACTGGACCCCGGTCACCCTGTCGGTGTTGTCGTCGCGGACCCGGTACGCGGCCGGAAAGTCCCCTGACTGCTCCATCCACTGCTGTAACACACCGGCGAGCCGGCGCACCTCCTTCGCATAGGCCGGCTGATCAGCGACGTTGTGCAGCTCCCATGGATCGGCCTTCACATCGTACAGCTCGATGCGCGCCCGCGGCACTTCGAACAGGCGGCGCTGGGCCGCTGTAAGCCGGCCCGCCTTCGCGAGCGCACGAAGCGCGAGAAATGAAGGGCTGGCTCCAATGTCCGCGGCCGTGCAGAGCGGCAGCTCAGTGTACGCGTCGGTGCGGATCAGCTTGTAGCGGTTGGTGCGGACGGAACGCTGGTGCTCGTCGCAATCATGCCAGTTGCGCTCGCTGAAGAGGTACTCCCGGCCCGCGTACGAGCTCGGTGCGGTGAACAGCTCCTGGAAGCTCCGTCCCTGCATACTCTCCGGCCGCTTCCCGCCCGCCAGCTCGAGAATGGTCGGTGTCAGATCGACAGTGCTCACCAGCCCGCGGTCATAGGTGGTTCCGGCGGGAATCCGTTCGCTCCAGGAGAGGATGAGCGGGGTGCGCGTTCCCGGGTCGTACAGGGTGCCCTTCTCCCTCGGGAACGGCGGTCCGTTGTCGCTGAGGAATACAAGGAGGGTGTGCTCGCGGAGGTGCCGCCGGTCCAGCTCTGCCATCATCTCGCCGATTGCGTCATCCATGTGCCCGATGGCGTCGTAATAGAGGGCCAGGTCCGCCCGGGTTTCTGGGGTATCGGCCAGGTACGGCGGAACCGTCACTCGCGCGGGAGAGTGTGGGTGGGGCACTACCCCCGCTCGATAGGGCCGGTGCGGCTCGTGGAATCCAACCCACAGAAAGAACGGCCGAGTGCCGGCCGAATCGAGAAATGCGGGGAACGCGGAAGCGGTTTCCGGAGAGTACCACTGAAACTGCCGTTCACCATTGGGGCCGTAGTGAGTCTTCGCCATATCTCCGGTGAAGTAGCCCAGCTCCTGGAGATAGGACGGCAGCATCCGTTCTCTGTCCGGCAGTGGGGTGTGCAGATCCTCGGTTCCGGTTGCGTGAGGGTACTTGCCGGTAAGCAGGCTGATACGCGAGGGACTGCACTGGGGTGAAGTCCCAAAGGCGTGCACCACCCGCAGGCCGGACCGCGCCAGCCGATCGATGTTGGGCGTATGGATCCCGTCGTTTCCGTACGCCCCGGTATCCCGCCAGCCCAGGTCATCGGCCAGGAACACCACGATGTTGGGATGCGCCTGCGACGCCACCTGCGCCGC
>JBIOUY010000047.1:0-2287 GCA_044867445.1 Gemmatimonadales bacterium | reverse complement strand
TCACCCTGCTCTTCGCGCCAACTGCCTGCGGCACATCGGGAGAGAAGGCAAGCGCAACGGGGGGCTTCGCCGCCGAGCTGGGGGTAGATACCACCAAGATGACGAAGATGCCCTCGGGCCTGAGATACCAGGATGTAACTCAAGGGCAGGGAACGGAGGCTGTTGCGGGTCGCGCGGTCACCGTGCACTACACCGGATGGCTGCCGGACGGGAAGAAGTTCGACAGCAGCCGAGACCACGGCCAGCCCTTCACCTTCAGCTTGGGCGCCGGGCAGGTGATCGCCGGCTGGGATCAGGGCGTCGAGGGTATGCGGGTCGGAGGTCGGCGCAAGCTGGTACTCCCAGCCGATCTCGCCTACGGGGAGGCGGGAGCCCCGCCGGACATTCCGCCAGGCGCTACGCTGGTGTTCGATGTCGAGGTGCTGGAGGTGAAGTAACCGTCGCTTCGCGGCGGGGCTATCGGCTAACGGCTAACGGCTAACAGCTAACAGCTAACGGCTAACGCCCTGGTCCTGACTCCTTACTCCTCACTTCTTACTTCTCACTTCTCACTTCTCACTTCTTACTGCTCACTGCTTTCTGCTCACTGCTCACTGCTTACTCCTCACTGCTCTCCAGATTTCCCGGCCGGGCGAGATGAATGGTTCCCTGGAAAGATTCGAGGGTGACCTGCGCACTTCCGCTGCCCAGGGTGAAGCTGAGACGCCGTCCCTTGTGCGTCTGAGTCACGGACACCTCGAAATCCGATTTGAACTCGCCGTTGAAGGTGGAAACCGACACCGAGGCATTGGTTCCTTGTGGCACGGCCAGGCCGATGTCGCCGTTGTGGGTCGTGAGCGAGTATCGCCCACCGTTGTGGATCGGACCATCATATCTCACGTCGCCGTTCACGCTGCTAGCTTCCAGGCTCGTCGCGTCGACGTGCTTGAGTGAGATCTCGCCGTTCACCGTCTCGACATTGATCTCCCCACTTGCGTCCGACACGGTGACGTCCTGGTTCACCGAGTGTGCTTCGATCCGCCCCTTGGCATTTCGAAGGGTGACGGAGCCCTCCACCGACTGAAGCGAGACGTTCCCCTGCCCGCCGCTGACATCCACATCGCCTTGGACCGTTTCGATGGAGATCGGGCTCTGCAAGCCGGTGACCTTGACATCGGTGTAGACCCCTGAGAGGTCGAGCCGCATCCAGGCCGGCGCGGTGATCTCCAGGTCAATGCTGGGGGGCGGTCCTCGACGGCCCTCGGTTCGGACGGTGACCACCGATCCGACGTTGGAGACCTCGACCCGCCCGCGAGAGGATGTGCTGGCTACGACCCTGACTGCATTGCGGGACCAGGTCTGAACCCCGACGTCACCGCCATAGGTGGAGATGTCGAGCCGGTCGCCGCGCGCCGCCTGGACGGTCGTGTCGATCTCTTGGCCAAAGGCGAGTGCGGCCAGGACGGCGGATGTCAGCGTGAGCAGCACAGTGGGGTCCTTTCAGCTCGCGGCCGAGATGAGGGCAGCGGCCTGACGAAGCAGCTCCAGCTTCTGCCGCATGGTTGCCGCCAGGTGGGAATTGAGATACACGTTGGCCGAGTCGGATTCGACGGCTCGCTCGGCTTCGACGATGGCACTGTCGATGGTGGCCAGATTGCGCTCGATCACCTTCACCGTAGTGGTGTCGAGCCGGCCGCGGCCTTCGGACAGCACCCGCTCGAGATCCGCGACGGCGGCATCGTAACCCCGGGCCGCGCGAGGCTCGACGCCCACGTTGATCACGGAAGGAGTCTGAACCGGGGAACCGCCTGGCCGAGTGGCCCCGGGGTGGAGCAGCCACACTGTTCCCCCGGAAACCAAGGCAAGAGCGATACTCGCGGCGGCGAGTTGTGGCAGGGAGAAGCTCCATCGGCGCGCGCGGCGAGCCGAGGCGAGAGATACCGCCTGGGTGCCTCTCGGCGGCGTGGCTCCGATCGCCTGGGCAATCCCGGGCCAGAGATCATGCGTCGGCTCCCGGTCCGCCAGCGACCCTGCCCGTCCGACGACGCGACGAATGTCCGCCAGCGCAGCTTCGCACTCGGCGCACTGCAGCAGATGCTCTTCCAATTCGGCCCGCATGGACGGGGCAAGCTCCCCATCCAGATACTCGGATAGCCGTTCGGTCCACCGGTCGCTCATCGCTTCCTCACCGATCCAGATGCTGGCGAAGGGCCATTCGGGCCCGGTGCAACTGCGACTTCGACGTGCCGGTCGCGAGGCCCAGCATCTCGGCGATCTCCTCGTGCCGGTATCCCTCTACATCATGCAG
>JBIOUY010000046.1:0-18618 GCA_044867445.1 Gemmatimonadales bacterium | reverse complement strand
GCGGCCGGGCCGCTGAGAAGCTGCCGGGCGAGCCCGCCGGGTGGCGGGCTCGTCTAGCGGAGTGCCTCTACCACTTGCATCCGCGCGGCCCGCCACGCGGGGAAGAAACCTCCCACCAATCCCATCGCCACCGCGAAGACCAGACCGGCAAGGAGCAACACCGGCGTGATCCGGAAGCTGAAGGCGATCTCGCTGAAGCTGGCCCAGTTGGTAGTACTGGTGACGATGCCGTTCACCGGCAACGCGAGCAGCGCTCCGATGACTCCGCCGACGATCGCGATCAGTGCCGATTCGACCAGGAAGCTTGCCAGCACGCTCCGAGGGTGGAACCCGAGCGTGAGCAAGACCGCGATCTCATGGCTCCGCGAGGCGACCGCCGCATACATCGTGTTGATCGCCCCGAAGATGGCGCCGACCGCCATGATGCTGGTGATCACCAGCGCTAGGATCTGAAGGATTCGGCCCAGGAGCTGGGACTGCTGGGTGTAGAAATCCGACTCGCGGTGGACATCGACCGTCAACCGCCGGTCGGCCTCGAGAGTCCGCTTGGCCTCGTCGAACGCGGCTGGATCCTTGAGCCGGAAGGTGACCGACTGGAAGGCCTCTCCTCGGAATACGGGCATGAACTGCTCGTTTTCGCCCCAGATCTCCGACTCGAATGCCGAGCCGCCGGCGCTGAACCGACAGACCACGTTCCAATCCCGTCCGGCGAAACGGAGCTTATCCCCCACGGCTGTGTGGTCGAACCGTCCCGCCATCTTCTTACCCACGCAAATCTCGGCCTTACCCGATTCCGGCTTGCGGCCCTCGTCGATGTGCAGATTATTCCGCACCGTCCACGCGGCGGCGCTCACGCCGCGCACGACCACATTGGCGAGTGCAGTCGTGTCTTGGCCCGCACGGGGTAGTGGAATGAGCACATACACCTCGGGGCTCACCATCGGCTTGCCGTCTGCGCCGGTCGCGATGTGGGGCGACGAGGCCAAGATGTCCGACGACTGACGGTCGAGCCCGCTGGAGAGCTCCGAGTCGGCCCCACGCCGCAGCACCAGGACGTTCTGGCTGGAGCCGGTCCGGGTGAGGGCCGCCCGAAAACCGTTGGCCAAGGCGAGCATGCCGATGAAGACCGCCACCACCAGGGCGATGCCGAGTGCGGTGAGGGCGGTCGAGGCCGGGCGCTGGAGCAGGCTGCGCGCGTTGTAGCTGAGCGGGATCTTCATTCCGCCCGCCTCAGCGCTTGCACCACCGGCAGCCGGGCCGCACGAAGAGCCGGCACCAACCCGCTCGCGAACATCAGCAGCAGCGCTATCGAAGCGCCCATCAGCAGCGTGTTGGTTGTGACGTCAAACCCAGGCAGAAATCCGGCGGCGTTGAAGTTGGTGGCGCGGTAGAGCACCTTGGCGCCGCCGAGTCCGATCGCTGCTCCCACGAGCGTGATCACGCCAGTCTCCAGCATGACCAGCACGAAGAGGGTACGATCGGTAAAGCCGATGGTCTTGAGCACCGCGATTTCGCCCATACGCTCGCGGGCACTCATCATCATTGCGTTGGCCGTCACCAGCAGAATAGCAAACACTACCGCCATGCCGATCGTCCCCATCAGCAGGCTCACGTTGCCCCACATCGTACTGAAGCTCGCGTTGAACGCCTGCTCCGTGCCGGTCTTGGTGGGCGCGCTGGAGTTCTTGAACTGCTGGTCGATGGTCTTGGCGATGCTCGCGGCAGCGTCGGCATTGTCGATCTCGATCACGTACCAGCCTGCGATGCCGGGACGACCCAGCCGCTCCTCCAGGTACTCATGGTGGAAGAGCAGCATGTCGTCGTTGATCACGGCATCCGACGGGGTATAGACACCGCGAATGGTGAAGGTCCAGTCGCCTGGGAAAATGGTCCCCTGGACGGTGACGTTCTGTCCCACCCGCCAACCGAAGACGTCCAGCAGCCGGCGCCCGATGAGCGCCGAGGAACGCTCGCGCAGAAAGGCCTGCTTCTGATCCTCCGGCACGATCATCTCGGGATACATGGCGAGATACGACTGGGGATCCACGGCGAACTGGGCAAAGAACCGCTTGTTGTCGCCATAGCGTCCGCCAAACCAGTTCGCGTAGCTCACCGCCTTCACCCCCTTGATGGCCTGCAGGCGGTTGGCATAGCTCAGCGGGAGCGGAAACACGATGCCGGTCGCATTGGTCGTTACCAGTCGCCTGGCGCTCCCGAACTGGGCCGCCGCGGCTAGCGTGGTAACCACCGTTCGCAACGAGGCGAAGAGGAACAGCGCCAGCGCAACACTCGCGATGGTGAGCAGAGTGCGCAGCTTGTGGCGCCGCAGATTGGCGAGCACCAGTGGTAGGAACCTCATGCGGCCGCCGAGGCGCGCTCGATCAGCTCGCCCTTTTCCAGATGGAGCACGGTCCGGGCCCGCTCGGCCGCGTGGGCGTCGTGGGTCACGATGATGATGGTCTTCTTGAACTCGTCGTTCAGCCGGACCAGCAGATCGAGCACATCATGAGAGCTCTTGGCGTCGAGCTGCCCAGTGGGCTCGTCGAGCAGCACGACTGTGGGATCGGCGACGATGGCCCGAGCGATGGCGACCCGCTGCTCCTGACCACCGGAAAGCTGGCGAGGGTAGTGCCGCAGCCGCTCCTCCAGCCCGACTACGCCCAGCGCCAGCTTCACCCGCTCATCCCGCTCCTTCTTGGAGAGTCCAGTGAGGAGGAGAGGCAGCTCGACGTTCTGGTAGGCCGTGAGCACCGGCAACAGGTTGAGGTGTTGAAAGACGAACCCGACATTCCTTGCCCGCCAGGGCGCGAGCTGGCCAGGTGTCATCGCGCTGACCTCGGCACCGGCCACCCGGATGGTTCCGCTGGTGGGCTTGTCCAGCCCGGCGAGCAGATTCAGCAGGGTGGACTTGCCCGACCCGGATGGGCCCATCAGCGCGGTAAAGGAGCCTTCGGCCACGTCCAATGTGAGCCCCGTGAAGATCTCGATGCGCTGAGTGTCGCGCTGAAAGACTTTGACGACGTTTCGGATCTCGACCAATACCATGGGTCTTCTCGTGGTGAGTGAGTGCAGAAGACGGTGAGTCTACTGCTGAGGTTTCACCCGCATGCCGGCGCGCGGAGTCTCCACCCCATCGATCATCAACAGCTCCCCGCCGGCCAGGCCGGAGCGGACCTCCCGGTATCCGCCGCTCACCGGACCGGCATCGACGGTGCGGGACTCCAGCCTGCCGTCTCGAACCAGCCAGACCATCGCCTGGCCATTGGCTTCCCGAACCGCCGCCGCGGGGACCCGGAAGCGCGGTGGGCCCGCGGGCCCAGCAGTAGCGCGCACCGTGTCGCCGAGAAAATCGACCCGCGCTCCCATCTCCGGGAGAATTCGCGGGTCGCGATCCAGGATGCTCACCTTGACCTGGACCGTCGCCCGCTGCCGGTCCGCCGTGGGCACCACCTGCCTGACCTCACCCCGAAACGAGGTATCAGGATAGGCATCGAGGGTGATCTTGGCCGGTTGCCGGTTCCGAACTCGCGCGATGTAGGCCTCGTTCACATCCACTTCGACCTCGAGGGTCGTGAGATCGGCCATGGTGACGACGGCGCCGCGGGTGAGCCCACCGCCGACTGACGGCGCGACCACCTCACCCACCTCGGCCTCCTTCCGGAGGACTGTGCCGGTGAAGGGCGCCCGAATCACGGTGTTCTCCAGGTTGGCCTGAGCGAAACGCCGGCCGGCCGCCGCCGATTGGATCCGGGCTTCGGCCGCGTCCGCCCGCGCCGCAGCCTGAGTGGTCTTGCTGGCCGCCGCGTCGATGTCTTGCTCCGAGACCAGCTCGGGATTCTGCGCCCGAATGCCGCGGAGCCGCCGCTCCTCGCGGGAGAGCACGTCCCGCGCCGACCGTGCTTCCAACAGCTCGGCCCGCGCGGTGGAGAGCTCCGCATCGGCCTGAGCCAGCTGGGCCTGATAGTCGGCGTTTTCCAGACGGGCGATGACCTCCCCGCGCCGCAGGTTGGATCCTTCGCTCACCCGTAGCTCTGCGATGCGTCCGGCCAGCTTGGCGGAGACCGATGCCCGGGTGCGCGCCACGACGTAGCCGTTGGCGGTGACGCTCGTGGCTCCTGCTGCCGCGGCACCGGTTCCCGAGATCGGGGTCGCCACCACCGTCCGGACCGGCACGGCCCGGCCACGCCGCATCCCGATCGCGATGCCGACGAAGATGATCAGCGCGCCGAGCCCCAGGGCGAGGTTGCGAAGCAGCGCGCGGCGCAGGGTCGCTGAGGGAACGTCCCGATTGATCCGGAGCTTGGAGAGATCGGGGACTGGAGCGGGGGAGGGGGATGTCATGTCGAGGCGGAATTTAGGATAAACCGCAACAAGTCAGAAGTGGCGGTTTGGCAGGCATCTGCAACCGCCCCCTGGCGCTCTCCGTCTTCCTTGACTATCACTCTCCCACCTCTGACGCATCCGCCCGTTACAGGAGCGTGGCTCATGTCCGTGGGCGCCAGCTTTCTGGAACAGGTGAACCGGGCGTTCGACCGTGCCGCCGGATTCACCAACCACGACCCCACCCTGCTCGCTAACATCAAGGCCAGCAAGAACCTTTTCTATACCAGCTTTCCCATCAAACGGGACGACGGTAGGATCGAGGTCATGCACGCCTGGCGGGCCGAGCACAGTCACCACAAGCTCCCGTGCAAGGGGGGCATCCGCTACGCCGAAACTGTGGACGCCGAGGAGATCCAGGCGCTGGCCGCGCTGATGACGTACAAGTGCGCCTTGGTGGACGTGCCCTTCGGCGGAGCAAAGGGAGGTATCCGGCTCAATCCCAAACAGTATTCCATCGGGGAGCTGGAGCGGATCACCCGACGGTACGTCTTCGAGCTGGTTCGCAAGAACTTCATGGGCCCGGGACTGGACGTGCCCGCGCCGGACGTCGGCACCGGGCCCCGAGAGATGGCCTGGATCGCCGACACCTATAGCCAGCTTCGCTCCGGCGAGCTAGACGCGCTTGGCTGCGTCACCGCCAAGCCGGTGAGCGCCGGCGGCATTCGCGGGCGGGTCGAGGCGACAGGACGCGGCGTGTTTTACGGCATTCGTGAAGCCTGCAACGTCGCCGAGGACATGAAGCCGCTGGGACTCTCCACCGGGCTTGCCGGCAAACGGGTGGTGATCCAGGGACTGGGCAACGTGGGCTACTTTGCGGCTCGGTTCTTCCAGGAGGGCGGCGCGCTGCTCGTGGGCCTGGCCGAGTCCGAGGGCGCCATCGCGAATCCGAAGGGTCTGGACATCGAAAAGGTCATGGCCTATCGCCGAGAGAACCGGACCATGGTCAACTTCCCCGGGGCGACCAATCTGGCTCGGCGGGAGGACGCACTGGAGCTCGACTGCGACATCCTCATCCCAGCAGCCCTGGAGCGACAGATCACCGAGGAGAACGCCCCTCGAGTCAAGGCCAAGATGGTGGTCGAAGCGGCCAACGGACCCACCACACCCGAAGCTGACGAGATCCTCGGGAAGCGCAATGTGATGGTGATTCCCGACGCTTACATCAACGCCGGGGGAGTGACCGTCTCCTACTTCGAGTGGGTGAAGAACCTGGGCCACGTCCGCTTCGGTAGAATGCAAAAGCGCTTCGAGCAAGGCGCTTATAGCCGGCTGCTCCAGGCGGTGGAAGGCGTGACTGGCAGAATGTTCACGGCCGAGGAGATCGAGCGGGTGACCCACGGGGCCAGCGAAGAGGACCTGGTCAACTCTGGGCTGGAAGAGACCATGATCGGGGCCTATCACCCCATCCGAAAGGTCTGGAAGGAGCGGGACGGCAAGATCGATCTTCGCATCGCTGCCATGATCGTGGCCATTGAAAAGGTGGCGCTGAGCTACGAGCAGCTGGGGATATTTCCGTGAGGTTGTGGGTTGTGGTCACGGTTCGAGGTTCGGGAGTCGTTGGTCGTTGGTCTTTGGTCTTTAACCCCGGACATCGAAGCAGTTACATGTGGCGAGCGACCAGCTGACGAAAGACCAAAGACCAAAGACTAGAGACTGGTTCCTCACGATTTCACCTCTCCTTAAGACTCTCGAACTTCGCTGGCGCCAGGCCCTGCTCGCCGCCAGCCATCGGCCTTTCGCCGGCCGGCTCGCTCGTCACCCGGAAGACCTGCTGCGCTTGCCGGCGTCGCCGCGCATCCTGCTCATTCGGCTGGAGCGGATCGGTGACGTTCTGATCAGTGTGCCCGTGCTGCGCGCGCTCCGGGCTCGGTATCCTTTGGGCCGCATCGATCTGTTGGTGAGCCGGACCAATTACGCGGTCCATGACGCCGTGGCCCCCTTCGTGACCCAGGTGTGGTGCTACCAGAAGAGTCTGCGGTCCGCCCTCGATCTGATTCGGGCGATTCGGCGCACCCGGTACGACGTGGTGGTGGACCTGGTCGATCACGCGTCCGCCAATGCCCAGCTGGTTATCCGCTGGTCCGGCGCCCCAGCAGCCGTGGGCTTGCTGCACGGCCGGAGCGGGATCTACACCCATGCGGCGCCAGTGCTGGATCGCCGTACCGCCCATCCGGTGGAGCGCCTTGCGCAGTTACTGCTGCCCTTTGGAATCGATCCTGCCATCGAGTCGCTCGATCTGGCATATCCCCTGGAGCAGGCGGACATCGCCCGCGCGCAGGAGACGCTGGGACCCAAGACGCGGCCGTTGCGTCTGGGAGTGAACCTGTCGGGTCGCCTGGTGGAACGATATTGGGGGCGAGGCAACTATATCGGCCTCGTCCGTCATGTGATGAATGGCGACCGGCGGTTCGCGGTCAGCGTGTGCGGGGCACCGCGCGACGTGGCCGAAGTGGAGGCGGTCGCCCAAGCCACCGGCGCGACTGCGGTGCCGCCGCGCTCGGCGCTGCGGGAGTTCGCAGCGATTCTGCACGAGTTCGACCTGCTGCTCACTCCCGATACTGCGGCGGTGCATCTGGCTGCCGCCTTCAAGCTGCCCACTATCGCCCTGTATCAGCCTGAGCCAGGCCTGGCGCTGTGGCTTCCCTACAAGTCACCCCATCGCGCGGTGTTCGCCGCGGACGGAATTCCGGGGATTGCGCTCGAACAAGTGATCGCAGCGGTCGACGACCTCATCGAGGAGCGCTTCGGCGCGTCATGAATCGGCCGACTGGCTGTTCCGCCACCCCCGCGGTGATCGGCTTCGTCGAGATCACCCCACCCACTCAGAGGCACAACTGCTGATCGCCGAACCGGACTTCGATCTCAAGCCGGGCATTGGTCTCATCAAGGGCTTTGACTGGGGGACGCTTACGGGACGAATCGGGGCAGAGTACAATCGAGAGGAGTCCAGGGTTGATCTCGGCGAGATGAGCATCGAGTACCTCAACGAGTTTCGCCCGGGTCTGGCTCTTCCTCTCATTCGAAGGAGGGGAGACCGGCGCGCTCGATGAGTGGAAGCTGGTGCAAGGCATCCAGTGGCAGCTCGCTCGGTCCATCCTTCTTAAGGTGGACAACTCGCTGGGCCTCTCGTCCAAGGCGACCGACTGGACCCCGCAGATCGGGTTGATGTTCTCTCGTCAACACTGAGCCCCGGAGTTCCCGATGCCGCTGGCACGCGTAATCCTCTGGCTGCTGGCCCTCGGATTCGCGGCGTTTGGTGCGGCCTACGCCTGCTGGCCGTCTGCGATGGCATCGCTGACCGATATCTCCCTTCCCAGCGCCACCGCTCGCGTCGATTTCATGGCCACCTACGGCGGCTTCCAGCTCGGCTTTGCGGTCTTTCTGAGCTGGTGTGCTGTCCGGGGGGATTTGGCACGCGTGGGGCTGCTTGCGGCTGGATGGGCATTGCTGGGATTCGCGAGCGTGCGATTGCTGGGGATACTGGTGAACGGCGGGGCAGTGGGCCTGGGCCTCTATGCCGGTCTCGCGATGGAGGTGGTGGGGACGGCGCTGGCGTTTTGGGGTGCGAGACGAGCGTCGGTCTGACTACTATCAACGGATGTTACCAGTAGTCGGCTCCTGGAAAGGAATCCCATGAGCATCTCCTCCGTCAGGTCGTGGCTCGTCATCGGCCTTCTCTGCTGCGGCACCAGCCCGCTCCTCGCCCAGCGCACCCAGAAGCCCCAACTGCATGCCAAGCATTGGCTCGCGATCACAGGCAAGCCGCTCGCCGCGACCGCCGGTGCGCTCATGTTCGCCAAGGGCGGCAATGCGGTCGACGCCGCCTGCGCCATGCTCGGCGCGGTCACCACTATGTGGGACGTGCTGTCCTGGGGCGGGGAGACTCAGGCGCTCATCTACCATCCCAAACTGAAAAAGGTGATCGGGATCGACGCACTCGGCGTGGCCCCGACCGGAGCCACAGCCGAGTTCTACCGCTCGCATGGATACCGCTACCCGCCGGAGTACGGTGCGCTCGCCGCGATCACCCCGGGTACTCCCGGTGGGCTGATGACCATGCTGGCTGAGTATGGCACTCTGTCATTGGCGCAGGTGCTGGCGCCCGCGATCCAAATGGCCGACGGCTATCCCATCGATGCGGAGACCGCGAATTCCATCGAGCGCAACAAGGACTCGATCAAGCAGTGGAAGTACTCCCGCGCAATCTTCCTGCCGCATTTGGGGCAGAACCGAGAGGCGCCGGCTCCGGGAGAAGTCTTCGTGCAGCGGGACCTGGCCGCGACACTGGGCAAGCTGGTCGCGACCGAGCGCGCCGCGCTCAAGGCGGGGAAGGACCGGCGGGCGGCGATCTACGCCGCGTACCACCGCTTCTACGAGGGCGACATCGCCCGAGAGCTGGTGCGAGGTGCGCGGGAGGAGGGTGGACTGCTCACGCTTCAAGATCTCGCTCGATGGAAGGTGAGGATAGAAGAGCCGCTCAGCACCCGGTACGAGGGGATCACGGTGTACAAGTTGCCCATCTGGCAACAGGGCCCGGTCATGCTGCAGGCGCTCAACATCCTGGAGAACGCCGATCTCAAGGCCATGGGTTATAACTCCGTCGAGTATATCCACACCCTCTACCAGAGCATGAACCTCGCGTACGCCGATCGCGACTTCTACTACGGCGATCCTTACTTCCCTCCGGAGGAGCCGGTCCAGGGGCTCCTCTCCAAGGAGTACGCCAAGGCACGGTTCGCCACCATCAACCGCACGCGTAACGATTCGACGATAAAGCCGGGCGATCCCTATCCCTATCAGGGCGGAACCAACCCCTTCACCGATCTGCTCGCGCGATGGACGGTCGTGCCCCGGCCCGACACGACGATGGTGAAGAGCCGGCAGCCGGACCGGACCTCGACCCAGAGCTCGTTGCCGCTATCCGATTCGGCCTTCTCGGTTCAGTTCCACGCCGGGACCACGTCCATCGAGGCCGCGGACGAGGCCGGGTGGGTGGTATCGATCACTCCCAGCGGCGGATGGGTACCGGCTGTGATCGCCGGACACACCGGTGTAGGGCTGAGCCAGCGAGCCCAGAGCTTCGTCACCAGCGCCGAGGACGGACCCTTCAATGTGATCGAGCCGGGGAAGCGACCCCGGGTGACGCTGACGCCGACGCTCGCGCTCAAGGACGGCGCGCCCTTTCTCTCCTTTGCAGTGCAGGGCGGGGACACCCAGGACCAGAACCTGCTGCAGTTCTTCCTCGACATCGTGGAGTTCGGGATGACCCCACAGCAGGCCGCAGAGGCGCCCAACATCAACAGCGAACAGATGCGCTCCTCCTTCGGCGAGCATGAGGCGCGCCCGGGTCGGCTGCTGCTCGCGTCCTCGACGCCGGACAGCGTGCGGACATCGCTGCAGCGAATGGGGTACACACTCCAGTTCGCCGACCGCACCTCCGGGCCGATCAATGGCATCCTGTTCGATCGCACCCATGCCACGATGTGGGGGGCGTCCAGCAACCACGGCGAAGACTACGGCGTAGCCTGGTAATGGCGACGCGGGCGCACCCGGTTCGCGTTTCCGCCCCGCTGGCACTACGACATCCTTCGCCCACCGGACTACTTCCAATCGGCGAACGCGCCGCGCGACCCGCGCCCCTCGCGGAGGCAATCGACATCGTCCGGAGCGGAAGGGGTGGACGGCCGCTGGTCACTGCAGCACTCACACAAGGGAAAGGCCTACATTGAGCTCAAACGGCTCGGTGCTGCGAGCCGCTGGAACACGCTCCGCGCGCGGCGAGTGCTGAAATGGTGGAAACCGTGGGAGTAACCCATGAGCGACTGGCTGCTCGGCCTACCCGTCCTCTGGATGGGGATCGTGGTTCTCGGCGCCATCTACCTGTTCACGGCGGCGGTCTACCTCCTCATCACTTCCCTCGCGGTGGGTGAGCGGGGCCGTGCTTTCAAGGCCTTTTCGCCGGGCGTGCTTCCCCCTTGGCCATCGTCTTCGCCCTTCTGATCGGATTTCTCTCAGCGCAGGTCTGGAACGATAGCGATCGGGCGAGCGCGGCGGTCAACCGCGAAGCCAGCGCCCTACGCGCCGTCGTGCTCCTCGCCGCTGGCTTCCCCGGGGAGCCTGAAAAGCGGCTCCGCGAGCTCATTCGGGCCTAGATTCAGGACGCCGTCACCCAGGAGTGGCCGGCGATGGCTCGGCGGAGCGCCACGCTCACCCTCGCACCGGCGCGGTTGGCTGAGGCGCTCCGAGTTGCCCTCGGGCTCGACCCGCGCAACGAAGGCCAGATTGCTGCCCAGCGCGAGATGGTCGCCTCCCTCCAGAGTGCGCTGGAGGCACGCCGGCAGCGCATCATTCTCAGTCACTCCTCGATCAACTGGGTGAAGTGGACCGTGCTGCTGGTACAGGCGGCACTCACCCTCGTCACCATTGGGATGATTCACAGCGACAATCGGCGTACTAACCGCATCATTATGGGGATCTTCGCGACCAGTGTCGGGATCGCGGTCGTGCTGATCGCATCGCACACCCGCCCATTCACCGGTGAGCTCTCCGTGCGGCCTGCGATCCTGCTGCAGGTGATGCCGGAAGCCGGAGTGGCCGCCGGCCACTGAGTCTCACGCCAAGCCCCGCGACTGCCGGCTGAATCTCCGATTGACGAGTAGCCGTAGGCCACAGAGGAACAAGCAGTCCTTCGTGGCCTTCGTGGCTTCATCGTAAATACATTACTGCACTGCGCCGACCCCTCAAGGACCCGACCGTGTCGCCTATTCGCTTCGTCTTGCTCCTCTGCGCTGTTCCGATGCTCGGCCAAGCCCAGAGCAATCCGTATCCCGATCTGGTAGCCGACTGGCAGCGCAACCGCGCTACCGTCCTGGCCTACATCGACGCGATGCCCGACTCTGCAATGGGGTTCCAGCCCACCCCAGGGGTCCGCACCTTTGCCCAGCAGTTCGATCACATCGTGGCCACCAACCTCGAGGTGGCCGCGGTCGCGCTGCGCGGGCTCAAGGCGCCACCGTCCCTGGGCGACAGTACGGTCTACCTTCATAAGCAGGCGGCGCTACGGCACTACGCCGAGTCCACCTATGACTATGTGCTGAAAGCGCTGCAGCAGGCCACGGCGGCACAGCTCGGCCGTCCGGTCGCGATGTACGGCCAGCCACCCCAGCCCGCCGTCCGGCTGGCCGCCCTTTCGTTCGAGCACGCCGTGTGGACGCTGGGACAGCTGGTGCCCTATCTGCGGCTGAACGGGGTCAAGCCTCCCGAATACCGCATGCCGTTCTGAACCGGCATCTCCCGAAAAGGACTCGACATGAGCACTGGGCAACTCGTCCTCATTCTCATTTTCGCCGTTCCGATTTGCGGCATTGTCTTCAACAGCCTCGAAAAGATCGCCCGCTACAAGGCGAAGGGCGTTGGCGGGGCCGAAACCGCCGAGCTGAGTGCCCGGGTCCAGGCCCTCGAAGGCGAGATGGACAGCATGCGGCAACAGTTGGCTGAGACGCAGGAGCGGCTGGATTTCGCGGAACGGCTGCTGGCGCGGAGCGAACCGGCGAAGGTGCCGGAGCCGAGAGCGGGATTCTGACCCGGCCGCCCTGGCTGGAGCTGCTCTCGCCGCTTCCACCTGACGGAGGGGAGTGCCATTCTCGACCCATGGCTGGGGAGGTGTTCTCCGGGTGGGAGGAAGTCCGGCTGACGCTGGGCAATGGTCGGGATGGGCTCCGGGTCATCGCCGGCATCTACGACCCACAAGGTAAACCTGGCGCGATCAGCGATTTGGTCGCGCTCGACGGGGGACTGAAGCAACAGAGTGCCGGTGGACGGGTCGAGTCTGACGGCCGAATCCAGGGCACCTACTGGCACACCGAAGGTGACCAACACACGCCGCGGCCACTGACAGAGGTAGAGCGCGATGCACTCCGCGCCCTCGCCATCGCGCTTCGGGCCCGCTGCTCCTCGGCGACCCGCACACCATAATCCACCCCAACACTTCCAACAGTCACCGCGTAGCACTCTCGAGCAGGCTCACTCGGCAACGCTCCGAACGGGCACTATCGAGAATTCTTATGGTCCGCTGGCACTACCTGGCACTCGCCCTCCTGCCATTCCTCGCTCTGCCGGTGAGCTCGGCCCGCGCGCAGGATTCCGTTAGTGCGCTGACTGGGGAGTCTCGCCGCTGGTCGGTTCCCGACCTGACCGGCCTCACCCCCGACGCGCTGCAGGGCCCACCTACGCCCGCCAACATCTACGCCATCGTCGGGATGGATGAGCACCAGCTGTTGCAGTATCTGGCCGCCTATCGTGCTCATATGGCATCGACCTGGCGCTCCCGATTGGCCGTGGTGTCCGCGGTAAAGATGATGGATCGGGCGGAGCGGGCCTCCGACGGCGATGCCTACCGCTATTACCAGTTGGCGACCGCACGCCTGTGGGCCGAGGTGAGCGCCCAGGACAGCGGCTTCGACGGTACGCTGGGAACCATTCTCCGCAAGGACCAGCTCCAGCGTTATCCCAAATGGAAAGACCACTGGATCCGGGCGACTCGAATGCAGCAGCGGCTCGATGCCACGACCGCGATGGCAGACAGCGCGGCGAATCCGGGCTGATCTCCCCAACGCACCGCCCGACGCGCCCGTACTCCCAAGAGACTATTTCGGAGATGACCCTTATGCGCTCGACCAACGTTCGGATCAGCACCGTCGTCATCACATTGGCAATGGTCAGCCTGGTGGCATCCGGCTTCGCTCAGGGAACCTACGGACCCGACGGGGGCTGGGGCCGGCCGGGAATGGGTCACGGCGGTGGCCAAATGGGTCCCGGACGGGACGAGCGGCGATTGCCGTCTCCCGAGCAGGTCGAGGGACCGGCCACCCCTGCGGTCCTGCAGGATCTGGTCGGTCTCAGCCCGGACCAGTTGCAGAAGTACACCGCTCGCTACAACGAGCATATCTCCGCGACCAAGTCGGTCCGCGACAGTTTGCGCATCACCATGCAGACCATGCGAGCCGAGTTCGAGGACGGCGATCGGGAATCCGCCCGCGAGCATGGTCCCACCGCCGAGCGGCTGTGGAAAGATCTATCCCCCAAGGACGAAGCGTTCTCCAAGGGGCTGAAGGACCTGCTCACGAAGGAGCAGCTCGATCAGTACAAGAAGTGGCAGAAGGAGCAGGCACCACGGGAGCATTGGGGACGCGCTCCTGGTCCACCGCCAGGGAGTGACGAGACCGGCAGAATGTGAACCAACCAGACGAGGAGACTAGAACCAGGTAGAAGCCCACCGCACAATCCGCAGTATCTCGATGCCGGCAGAGGCGGCCCCTCTGTCGGCGTCAGCCTATCCCCGATCGGGGAATTTCCCTCCGGCCCAACACGTTGCGAACTTGCACGTACTACTCACGAGTGCGCGCCGCACACCGGTGCTCGGCTCCCCGACGACAGACTCGTCGCGCGAGCCGAAATCGGTTACCTCGCAAGGACTTGCGAATGACTGACGGGTTCGACCAACCCTGGAGTACGAGGGCGCGGTGGGCGTGACTGCCCACGAGCTGGCCGGGGCGCCGCCCAGAGCGCTGGCGGAGGAACGTGATCTCGTCCTCAGGGTTCAGCAGGGTGACACCGACGCGTTCGACGCGCTGGTGCGAGGCTATATCCGCCGGGCGCGCGGGATCGCTCGGCGCTTGATGCAGGATGCTGAGGATGCCGATGACCTGGTGCAGGACGCCTTCCTTCGCGCGCTGGAAAAGATCGGGAGCTTCGATCCGGCACGCCCCTTCGGGCCCTGGTTTTTTCGGATCCTGGTCAACGCGGGCCACGACGTCTTCCGGCGACGGGCAACCCGCCCAACTGAGCCTGAGCGCGCCGATATCATCTCACCGGCGCCCACTCCTGACCAGCAGGCCGAGGGCGCGGAGATCCGGCGACGATTTGAGCAGGCGCTGGCGGAGCTGCCGCCCAGACAACGGCTCATCGTCTGGTCGTTTGAGGTGGACGGAATGGGCACCGAAGAGATCGCCGACACCCTTGGAGTCGGCCAGGTAACGGTGAGATGGCATCTGCACCAGGGCCGACGCGCACTGCGCGAGGCGCTAGCCGATCTTCGCGGTTGAGCCGTCCAATCGTGGGATCAGAGGGGAGAGACTGACATGATCGCTGGAATGTTTGACGATCCCGAGCGCGACCCGCGGCTGGCCGAGGCTTTGCGCGGCACGCCGACGCCGAGCGCATCGCTGGGTGACGACCAGCTCCACTCCAGAATCATGGGCGCGGCCCGGCCACGCCTGGCTCAGCTCAGGGCTCGACAGCGTCCGTGGTGGGAGTGGACCGCCACGTGGGCCCGGGTGGCGGTGCCCGTTGGGCTCGCCGCGAGCCTCGCCTCGGGAGTCCTGCTGGTCCAGACCACAACCTCGGGTGAGTCGATCTCGAGCGTCGCCGCCGACACCGTGACCGCCAGCGGCGTGATTCTAAGCGCGGCTGCGGGAACTACGGGGAGCCCGCAGGTGGGCGACGAGCTCGTGGCCCAGGCCAGCGACGATTGGCTCCTTACCCAGGTCATGAGCCGGTGAGGCGTAAATGACACCTCCGATTCCTCCGCGTGGTCGCATCCTCGCGGCCCTGGTCCTGTTCCTGGTGGCCGTGGCCGGTGGGCTGACTGCCGTGGTGCTCGACCGGTTCGTCCTGCGCCCTTCGCCCGGCCCGCACTTCCTTGTGTTCGGCAGGGGAGCCGGCGGGCGTCCGCCAGAGCTCGAGCGCGCCGCGCGCGATCGCTTCGCCAAGGCGCTTGGTCTGACGCCGGGGCAGCGGGTGCGGATCGATTCGCTCATGGATCGCCAACTGAAGGAGATTCGCGCGGTGCGGGAGCAGGTCCAGCCGCGGCTCGACTCGATCGTGGGACAGACCCGCCGGGAGATCGACGCGATCCTGACGCCCGAGCAGCGCAAGAAAGCGCAGGAGCTGGCCCAGCGTCGCTTCGGTGAGCGGGGAGAATGGCATGGCGGACCGGACCTGGGTCCTCCCGAAGGCGGGCCGCTGGGTCCACCACCGCCACCGCCTGATGGCGAGCCGGGACCGCCACGCTGAGCCAAGCCGCCAACGACTAAGTGAAGGAAGCCAAGAAATGCGCCTCATGCTCGACCAAAGAATGCTCCGAGTGCTCCTGTTCCTCGCGGGGTTCGCCCTGACGCTCGAGGGCTGCGGCCAGGATCGATCCTCCGCCACCGTCACCAGCAGTGCCCAGGCCCAGATGCCGGCAGCGCCGGCGAGCGCCGCCCTCCGGTTGAAGACGACCTCGACTGGTAACCAGGCTCGTTACCTCGTGAAAGAGCAGCTGGTCAACGTTGACTTGCCCGGCGACGCCGTCGGCAGGACGAGTGCGGTGGTGGGCGCGATCGCCTTCGACAGTGGTGGGAGGGTTCTCCCCAGCGCCTCACGGTTCGAGGTCCAGGTCTCCGGGCTCACCAGCGACCGCACTCGCCGCGACGGATATGTGCGTGGCCGGCTGCTCGAGACGGAACAGCATCCGACCGTCATATTCGCGCCTACTGCGGTGCGCGGGCCGCAGCTCCCGTTGTCGCAGTCGGGCAGCCAATCGTTCGAGCTGCTGGGCAATCTGACCGTCAAAGGGGTGACCCGGCCGACCACGTGGCAGGTGAACGCGCAGTTCGCGCCTGATGTGGTTACCGGAACCTCCTCGACCGCCTTCACCTTTGCGGATTTTCAGCTCCAACAGCCCAGGGTGCCGGTCCTGCTGAGCGTCGCCGATACCATCCGCCTGGAATACACCTTCCGGCTGGCGCCCACCAACTCCTGAGCTTCGTAGCAGTAGAACCCATGTTGACCACGACAGGGTCGTGGTCGGAGACGACATTACCCTTGACCAGAGGTGCACACGATCATGGACCTTGACGATCTCCCGATTGGCCGGGTGCTGACCCGCAGAGAAGCCGTGACCATCCTCGCCGGAGCCGGGGCGCTGTTGTTCTTTGGCTGCTCCAGCGCCACCGATGCCGACAGCACCGAGACTCCGACGACGGGTTGCGTCGTGCGACCGGAGCTGACCGAGGGACCGTACTATGTGGACGAGGAGTTGAACCGCTCGGATATCCGGAGCGATCCCTCGGATGGGACAGTGCAGGAGGGCGCCCTGCTCGCGCTCACCTTTAACGTCTCTCGGATCGCCTCCAGTGCATGCTCGGTGCTGGAGGGGGCGGTGGTCGACGTCTGGCATTGCAACGCCCTTGGCGTGTACTCCGACGTCTCCGATTCGGGGTTCAACACTGTCGGCAAGAAATTTCTCCGGGGCTATCAGGTCACTGACGCTGACGGGGTGGCGCAGTTCACCACCATCTATCCGGGGTGGTATTCCGGTCGCGCGGTGCACATCCACTTCAAGGTGCGCTCGGCGGTCGGCGCGAGCTCGGCCTATGAGTTCACCTCGCAGCTCTTCTTCGATGATTCACTGACCGACCAGGTATACACGCAGTCGCCCTATGCCTCGAAGGGGACCCGCGATACCAGGAACGCAAATGACGGGATCTACCAGCAGGGTGGGTCGCAGCTGGTGCTGAACGTCACGCAGACCAGCGAAGGATACGCGGCGACGTTCGATATTGCGTTGGAGAATGTGTGAGAAGTGAGAAGTGAGAAGTGAGAGGTGAGAAGTAACACATGAGGACTCGTCATCCCTCAGTCGCGGGAGCCTGCCCTGAGCACAGCCGAAGGGCTCCCCAACGACTAACGGCCGGCCCCGACTGCTCCGGCGGCCAGCGGCGATACGCTGCATCTTCAATCGCTTCTCCGAATGCGCTTCGCAAGCTTGTAAACAAGCAGCCACAAGCTGGCGGTGCTCGCCATGATTACGAGCATGCCGGCGAAATGGCCCCAGCTTGTAGAGCCTGATCCCTCACGGTCTATGGCTCTTCCTTGGTCGATTGGCTCAGCTACAGTTGTGCCTGTCATCTTGCCTTCCCTACTCGAACGTGACCTTCACGATTCTGCCTTCGGTACCCACAAGCCAGCCCGCGCTTGGGCTCGCGAAGGCGACCGCCCAGAAATTCTCCAGCCCCGCCAATGGGAACCAGGTTCCGCCCTCGTCGGGAGTCCACGCTGCGCCATGCGGCCCTGTGGCCACCACCGTCTGGAACAGCCCCCGTACCGGTCGCGCCGCCGGTGGCGATCCATGCGTTGAACAGTCCCTGGGTGGCGACGCAGGTCCCACTGGCAGCGAACGAGGCCTCTCCGGCTTGAGCGGCCGGCAGTTGATCACCGATATCTGTCCAATGCTTCCCATCGAGTGCCTTGATCGCCGGGAAGCGCCTGTTGACGGCGTCGCTGGTAGTGATGCCGCGATTCCGAGTCCAGAAGGCGAAGCAATCGTAGAAGGCGCTGGGGTCCTGATTGACGAACTGGAGCGTCCAGCTCTCCCCTCCGTCCTTGGTCTTGTAGATCCGGGACTGGTCCCGCGGGCCCGCGGAGAGTAAGTATGCGACCTTGTCGCTCACCCCTTGAACATCGCGGAACTCGAGCGCCTCGGCGCCCGGAACCACGGCGGCATGCCAGGTACTGCCACCGTCCGTGGTGAGCGCATAGGTCCCGCCCGTGCCGCTGGCCCAGGCCACCTGATCATCTACCGGGCTGATCGCTTGGAGCCGCTCGATGGTGCCGCTCTCTTGGGGTGTGAGGGTAGGCTGCGTAGTGGCTTCCGGGGTGCCCGTACGGCCAGGGGTGCGGGCGAGCTCGGTCTGCGGCGCCGAGGAATCCGAGCAAGCGAGCGTAATCGCCGCCAGCGATCCCACGGCGCCGAGGAAGGCCAGAAGGGGGCGAGCCATATGAAGCCTCAGAATAAAGTAGTGTTGCGCAACCTCATCAGTATTGCGCTCACCATGGAGCCCTCGCAACTTCCAGGTGGATGGTGAAGGCCCTCGCACCGGGGGCAAATCGCAGTGAGACTCTAGTTTTGCGGAGGAGAGATGTCGAGGCAGGAGGACAAGCGTATTGCCGCATTGGCCAAGAAGAATGCCGCCAAGATCAAACCCCCAGCCGCCGACCAGAGCGCGCAGTTCGATTCAACCCTGCGCCAGCGGCCGCCCGACGAGGCGGAAGACACCAAGCGACTTTTCAAGGAAATGAAGCGCCGCGAATTCTGAATCACTCGCTTCGCAGCGCGACCAACGGATCGACCCGTGACGCTCGCCTGGCGGGCAGGTAGCAGGCCAGCGAAGCCACCGCCGCGAGTATTGCCGG
>JBIOUY010000045.1:0-2789 GCA_044867445.1 Gemmatimonadales bacterium | reverse complement strand
GCAGCTCTCCCACCATGCGGCGCTTGCGGCGCTGCTCCTGGAGCCACTCGAATATGAGCGCCACCGAGGCCGTGCCCAGCGCCACCGCGAAGAAGGCGATGAGCGCCGGCATCAGGACGCTCATGGGGATGCCTACCATCGGTGCGCGGCCCCTCTACCGGTCTCCTGATTAGAGAAGAGCAAGGACGAGAGGTCGATGCCAAAGGCCTTGAGCCGCTCGGCGAATCGAGGACGGATGCCGGTGGCGCGGAAGTGGCCCAGGACCTTGTCGTCCGGTCCGATCCCCTCGCGCTCGTACACGAAGATGTCCTGCATGGTGATGATGTCTCCCTCCATGCCGACGATCTCCGAGACCTGCATCACTTTGCGGCCGCCGTCCGAGAGGCGGCTCACCTGGATCACCACGTTGATGGCGCTGGCGATCTGCTGCCGCATAGCCTTCTCCGGCAGGTCGAGGCTGGCCATCGAGATCATGGTCTCGAGCCGGCTGAGCGCGTCCCGGGGCGAGTTGGCGTGCAGAGTAGTAAGGGAGCCGTCATGGCCGGTGTTCATCGCCTGAAGCATGTCCACCGCTTCGGCTCCGCGACACTCACCCATGATGATCCGGTCGGGCCGCATGCGGAGGGCATTAATCAGCAAGAGCCGTTGCGGCACCTCGCCCTGGCCCTCGATGTTGGCCGGGCGGGTTTCCAACCGTACCACGTGAGGCTGCTTGAGCTGAAGTTCGGCCGAGTCCTCGATGGTGACGATCCGCTCCGTCGCCGGAATGAATGAAGAGAGAATGTTGAGCAGCGTCGTCTTGCCCGCGCCGGTGCCGCCGGAGATCAGCACGTTGAGCCGGGCCCGCACGATCGCCTTGAGCAGCTCCAGCATCTGCTCGGTCAGGCTCTCGGTCCGCAGGAGGTCGGGTCCCGACAACGCGTCGCGCTTGAACTTACGGATCGAGAGGTGGGGCCCGTCCAGGGCCAGCGGCCGGATGATGGCGTTGACGCGGGAGCCATCCGGCAGCCGAGCGTCCACCATGGGCGAGGAGTCATCGATCCGGCGGCCCACGGCCGAGACGATCCGATCGATCACCTGGAGCAAATGACGGTCGTCCTGGAAGATGACCTCGGTTCGCTCCAGCCGGCCGTACCGCTCCACGTAGACCTGCTTGTAGGTGTTGACCAGGATGTCTGAGATCTCGGGATCCTGAATCAGAGGCTCGAGGGGTCCCAGACCGAAGATCTCGTCCAACACCTGCCCCACGACCAGGTCCCGCTCCTCGAAGTTGAGCGGCACCGACTCGTGGGTGATCTGGTCCTGCACCACCTTCCTGATCGCGTCCACCACCTGCTGGCGATCGAGCCGGTCCAGATTGGAGAGGTTGAGCCGCTCCAGCAGCCGCCGGTGGATCCTGCCCTTCACCTGTTGTAGCGCGTGGGCATTGGCGGCGTCGCTGATGGGCCCCGTGAACTTTGGTGCGGCCGACTGGACTCCGATCCCCTTCTGGCCCTCCCAAGGCAGCGAGGTGCGTTGCCCGGTGGGGCCGTTCGGCGACGGCGTGGGTGCCTTGAAGTCCGTCATGGGTTACTCTCCCTTTCCTTCCGACTTGCCCGTCCGCCGGCGGATCGCCCGAAAGGGCGCGCCGAGCAGCCGCGCGATCCTGCCCCGGCCGCCCTTGGTGTCTAGCGGGACTCCGGTAAGCTCGGCAGCCAGAGCCTTGACGTCGTGGGTATAGGCCGAACCCCCGTTCAGCACGATGGGCTTGCCCGAGTTGACCGATCCCATCACTGATTCGTAGTCGTTTCTGATCTTCCAGTACACCTTCATGCCCAGGCTCCGCTCCACATCTGCCGGGGAGATGGAGTCGTCCGGATCGTAGCGGTTGAGGATCAGGCGGATCTGCTCTTCGCCTTTGCTCAGGACTCGCTTGAGCATGGGGAAGCCGCGCTGGACATTGCGCAGCGAGGGAAGGTCCACGTTGCTCACGATGAAGACCAGGTCGGCCTGCTCGAACACGGCCAGCGTGGGCGGTGCGAACGAGCGGGGGGTATCCACGACGATATAGTCGTAGTGCTGCCGCAGGAAGCCGAGAATCCGACGGATCTGGTCGGCGGTCACCGCCTCGGCCTTTTCCGGCTGAAACGGGGCCGAGAGCAGGTGCACCCCGGAGTCGTGCCGCTCGATGTAGGATGCCAGCAGACCGGCATCCATCCGCCGGAAGTTCTCCACGAAATCGACGAAGTTGAACCGGGGCTGGATGCCCAGTACCAGGGCGCTCTCTCCCAGCTCGAGGTCCAGGTCAACCAGCAGCGTCTTCTTGTGGGTGGTGCGGTGGATGACGATCGCGAGGTTAGTGGCCAGGGTGGTACTGCCGCCGCCGCCCTTGGGGCTGAAGAAGGAGAGAATGCGGCCGTGGGTCTTCTCCTGCTCTTTCCCCGGCTTTCGCAGCTTGTTCACCCCGCGGTGCATCGCCGCGCGGAGGTCCTCCGCGGCAACCGGCTTGGGGAGATACTCCGATACTCCGGCCCGCATTGCGTGGAGCAGCTGCTCGGAGCCCAGCAGCGGACCGGTGGCAATGAGCACCTGAGCCGGATTCTGCTCCAGCAGAAACTGGGCGAGCTGCAGTCCCAGCTCGGGCCCGGTCTCCAGGTCGAGGAGGATGACCTCGGGGCCCAGCGATCGCAGCGCCTTGATCTGATGCTCCCCGAAATGATGGAGCGGCGCGTTGAGCTCCAGCTCGACCGTCATGGCACGGTCGGGGCCGGAGACCGTGTCCCGGACCATGGTGGAGAACCCATGGTCCG
>JBIOUY010000044.1:0-2764 GCA_044867445.1 Gemmatimonadales bacterium | reverse complement strand
CTTTCGGGATGGTTCGGACGCCTCAGTTGCTCTCGCACTCGGGCTGCGCGCCAGCGCTGGGCACGGCCATCATCAAGGGTTCGTCGAGTTAGCGTTGTTGCCAGTCGATGCTGACGTGATCGGCCATGTGGAGTTTCCACCTCGGATATCGCGGGGCCACCGCGCATGTTTGCGCCGCGTGAGCGGCGTCCCTTTGAAGTGGTGGTTGAAGTCGACCCCGTCCTTGAGGACGTGGTAGACACTCTGTGCCAGCTCCTTCGCCACCAAGGCGCGGGCGATTCGGGGCAGCTTCTTCCGTTTCCAGCGCTGGTACCAGTGCCGGACTTCGGGGAAGTGCTGAATGGCCCGCACCGCGGCATGGCTGAAGGCGAGCTTGAGATACCGATTGCCGTCCTTGCTGGCCCGGTGCCGCTGGCGCCCGCCGAATCCGCGGCGCCCGGCACCAGCCGGCAGTCGGACCAGAAGTGGCGGGCGATGGGGAACCGGACGATGTCGTCCACCTCGAGGGGAATAGTGACGGCCACGCTCCGTCCGATGCCGGGGATCCAGAGGAGGCGCTGGATGGCCGGGGTCTCCAACAGCTCTCCTTGGACGGCGCGCTCGAGCGAGTGAATCTGCTCGGTCAATAAGGTGATCTGCGCCGCCCGCAGCTCGGCCTGCAGGTGGTACAACGGGGGCAGCTGGGCTGGGCCGGTCAGTGAACTTCTCGAGCAGCCGGTCCAGCCTATTGGCACACCGGGTCCGCCGCTCGGCCAAGCGGAGCCGCGCGCGGAGGACATTCCGGGGGCCGCGCTGGGCGTCGATCGCCTGCAGCTGATGCGCCAGTCGTTAGGCGGACTCGGGAGGATTAGATGAGCGAATTGAGCTATGTGCGCCTGCGCTGCCCGCTGGAGGAAGCCATGGCCCGCTACAGCCGCTGGATTGGGGTGCCAGAGGTGGCGCCACGGCGGCTGGTGCGGAAGCGCGACGCGATCGACCTCGCCCTCGCCGATGGGGAGTGGATGGGGTTGGCGGTCTTCGTCTACGCCTCCGGCCCGTGGACGGTGATTGAAGAACTCTCGGGGGGCCTGGCGGACCGGCCCGGAGCGAGTTGGCTCGAGCTCGCGGAGGGTGGGGACCTGATGTATGCCGGCTACAATGACACCGTCCCCTACGCGCAGCTCATTGTGGTCGAGCGCGGCCGGCTGGTGCGGGAGTTTCTCCAGGACGAGCAGGATTCGAGTCAGGACGTGAACGTGGGGCGGCTCCCCGAAGAAGCCGGCGAGTGCTTGGAGACGTGGATCGATGGGGCCCGGTGGGTGGAAGAGGATGAACTCAAGCTCGACCGCCCCGAGCAGGGCTGGCTCTGGATCCACCGAGCCGCCTAACCCCATTAAGCGGGTTCCTGTCAAGAGGACAGTGGTGTCCGACGGTCAGCAGGAGCTGATCGAGTAGGGGGTGAGCAGTGGCGCGGTGAGCAGTGGCGCCGGGAGCGTCGTATCGACGCGCTCGTCAGCCGGTGACGAACAAACACCATTTGGGGCTCGACTCCCTCAGCCGTTGTGCCGAGGCAGCGGGGTCAGGTGCGCCCCGGCCCAGATACGGGTCGCGGCATAGCGCCGGGCGTCCCCATCAAGCGCGCGAGCTCGAGGCTCCAAACTCAGTTAGGCGGAGGGGCTCGCCCGGCGAGGCCACCGTGCTTGTTTCTGCCGTGCGAGCGGCGTGCCTTTGAACTGCTGGTTGAACGCGACCTGCTCGGTCAGCACCAGGTAGACGCTCTTCGCGAGTTCCTTCGCCACCAGGGTCCGCGCGACCAGCAGGGGCTTCTTTCGTTTCCAGCGCTGATACCAGGCGCGGATTTCGGGGAAGTACTGGATCGCCCGGACGGTGGCGTGGCTGAAGGCGAGCTTCAGGTATCGGTTGCCATCCTTGTTGCCCGAGCGATGCCGCGTCCGCTGGGCGGAGTTCGCCGCGCCGGGCACCAGCCGGCAGTACGACCAGAAGTGCTGCACGGTGGGGAATCGAGTGATGCCGTCGACCTCGAGATAGATCGTGAAGGCCGTGAGGCGCCCGATCCCGGGGATCCACAAGAGGCGCTGGATATCGGGGCAGTCGAGTAAGACTGGGCGGACCAGCCGCTCGAGCCGCCGGATCTGGTCGGTGAGCAACGCGATCTGCGCCGCGTGCACCGCGGCCTGAGCCTGGTACAGCGGCGGCAGCTGGTCGACGGTGGCGACATTGAACTTCTCGAGGAGCCGGTCCACACTGTGCTGGCAGCTGGTGCACCGCTGGACGAGCCGGAGGCGGGTGCGCAACACGTCGCGCGGCCCTCGCAGCTCATCCGGGATCATGTGGGCCTCGGGAATGAACCCCGTGCGGAGGAGCTGGCCCAAAGGAGCGGCATCGACCGCATCGGTCTTGACCTTGGCCTAGGCAATCGCCTTCAGGAACTTCGCATGGGCGAGGCGAAGGTCAATGCGGAAGGATCACGCGCATGCAGCCGACAAGCGCGTGCGAGCCGGCTTTGGCTGAATGCGTCCGTTGGTTGCGGGGCTATAGAACGTTGGTTAGTAAACAGCGGACGAGTCGCTTGCAGCTGATGCGCCGGTCGTTAGACCGACAGCCAAGACCTTGATGATTACTGAGTTTCTCGAGAGGCACCTTAATGCGCCGTTCCCCCCAGGCGCCCACGAGCTCCACCTCGCAGACGTCGACCTGGAGCTGCTTGACGCGGACGTGGTGGGATTGGCTCAGTCATACCTGAAGGCCGGTCAGCTGGTACCAG
>JBIOUY010000043.1:0-11388 GCA_044867445.1 Gemmatimonadales bacterium | reverse complement strand
GCGGTTGCCACACTTGGGGCACGGCCCAGGATCGCGAGGATGCCACGGGTTGGTACACCCCCAGCTCATCTGGCCGCCGCTGGTCTCACCGACTGGGACCATCGGGTAGCCATCGTCGGGGCAAGTTTGTGGGCTCATCGCGATCTACGGCGCGCGAAAATGCAGCGGGTCTCTGAGGTTCTGTAACTCGCGGTAGTAGTACAGGGGAGTCGGTCTCCTACCCCTGAACCGCAGTCGCTTGAGAAGGGCGACTTCCTCCGGGGTGGCGTTGCAGCGCAAGACAGGATTCTGCAGGAACTCGGTGAGCCCCGGCTCCTCGCCCTTCAGTTGGTCAGATTCCCGCTCGATGAACTCGAACCGTTTCACGTGGCCGGCGACTACCCTGGGGTTGAGGACAATATCCAGCGCAAAGGTCGCAAGATCGATGTCCCAGGACTCGATCATTGGATCCAGGAACGAGGCACACTGTTCCCGCGACAGGTGAAAGACGTCTGTATCCAGAAACTCGAGCACGATGACCCGCATCTCCTCGAAGCTTCGGCCACTGATGTCCGCCACCATCCGGAGCCAGTACTCATTGCCCAATTCTTCCTTGGCAACCGCGACGAGCACATCCAGAAGCCGCTGGGTAATCAGCCGCTCGAGCTCACCGAAGGGCTGCCGCTCAAAGATCACGCGTACGTGCGGTTCTCTGTCGGGGTGGCACTTGCGCAGGATCAGGTCGCGGACCTCTCGAAACAATGGCGCGGGATCTTCACCCAATTCCCGCTTCAGTTGCTCCCTCCGCTGGGCGTCAGCCAGCCGCGCCAGCTCGCCGCTCGGCAGCTTCAGGAACTTGTCCATCTTGTCATAGATGTCGGTGCGGTTGGGGGCGGGAGGTGCCTTCTTCCGCGCCAGCAGCTGCGAGATGTAGGACTCGGTCACCTGCGCGGCCCGGGCGAGCTCGCGCTGATCCAAGCCGAAACTCTCCAACCGCTGTCGAATCACCAGAGACACATCCACGGCAGGCCTCCATAGGCAGAGCCCGTACGGTTTACTACTAGAGATTAAGCTACCGGCTTTATCGACGCAAGATTGGATATTGCCTTGACAAGTACAGTACATAATACTATCTTGCATTTCTCTGAACCAATGCAGTAAAGCATAGCAAATCATAGTCACTCAAGGAGTTCTGCATGTATGCTCGAGAAGTCTCAATGCATCTGAAGAACAATGCGGCTCGTGATTTTACTACCACACTCGAGAACGAGATCCTGCCGCTGCTACGGAAGCAGAACGGCTTCAAGGACGAAATCACGTTCCTCGATGCAGGCAAGAAGGACGCGGTCGCCATCAGCTTGTGGGATCGTAAGGAGAGCGCGGACCGGTACAGCCGCGATACCTATCCCCAGGTGCTCAAGGGCCTGGCCAAGGTGGTCGATGGCACGCCGGAAGTGCGTGCCTACGAGGTCTCCAACTCGACCTTTCACAAGATCGCCGCTCGCAGCTAAGCCCGGCCGTTGATTGATTCGGACGAGGGGGGCGGCATGGGTCGCCCTCTTCCCCTTAACCACCTCCCTGTCACCTCGGACTCCTGAAGGAGCGTCCTACCCACTGTGGACAGCATGCTGGCACTACCTCCCGAACGTCGAGGCGCCTTACGCCCCGCGCCCACGGTGCTCTTGGTCGAGGACGAGACAGCCCTCCGCTCGGCGCTCGTCCGCCAGCTCGAGGCGCGCGACTACCTGGTGATCCCGGCGGCCTCCGGCCACGAGGCGCTCGCGATTCTCCGGAAGGAGGGCGGGACGATTGACCTCCTCCTCACCGACGTGATAATGCCCGGCCTCTTGGGGCCAGAGCTGGTGGCGGTGACGCGGCATCGGTGGCCCGGGGTCGGCTGTTTGTACATGACGGGTTGCGCCGACGACCGGGCTGTGGAGATGATCCGGGACTCACGGATTCCGTCGCTAAAGAAGCCGTTCACCAACGCGGAGCTGCGGGAGGCGGTCGAGACAGCGTTGCGCAAAGCCAATCCTCAGGCGGCCCTTTAATGGTGGTGGACGCATCACATTACTTCGTTGGGAGAATTACCCATGACCACTGCTACCAAGGCCGCACCCAAGATCAAGATCCAACCCCTCGAGGACCGGGTGGTGATCCTGCCGGACGAGGAAGGGGAATCCATTCGCGGCGGGTTGTACATCCCGGACACCGTCAAGGAGAAGCCGACCCAGGGTGAAGTTCTCGCCGTCGGGCCCGGACGGTTTGAGAAGGGCGAGCGGGTCCCGATGGAGCTCAAGGTCGGCGAAAAAGTGATCTACGGAAAGTACAGTGGAATGCCCTATCGGGTGGGCGAGGACGAGCTGATCATCATCAAGGCATCCGACATCCTAGCCAAGATCGGCTGATGCAGACCACTCAGGGGGATTGAAGACATATGTCAGCCAAGGAACTGCTGTTCAGTATCGATGCTCGCGCCAGGCTCAAGAAGGGCATCGACGCCCTCGCCGAGGCGGTGAAGATCACCCTCGGGCCCAGGGGCCGGAACGTCGTGATCGACAAGAAGTTTGGCTCCCCGACCATCACCAAGGACGGGGTGACCGTCGCCAAAGAGATCGAGTTGTCGGATCCGATCGAGAACATGGGCGCGCAGATGGTGAAGGAGGTCGCCACCAAGACCAGCGATCTCGCCGGCGACGGCACCACCACCGCCACCGTGCTGGCCCAAGCCATCTTCCGCGAGGGCCTCAAGAACGTCACCGCGGGCGCCAATCCGATGGAGCTCAAGCGGGGCATCGAGAAGGCAGTCGAGGCGGTGGTCGACAACCTCAAAGAGCTGAGCGTCCCCTCGGCCGGCAAGAAGGAGATTGCCCAGGTGGGCGCCATCTCCGCTAACAACGACAAGGAGATCGGCAATCTCATCGCCGAGGCCATGGAGAAGGTGGGCAAGGACGGCGTCATCACGGTCGAAGAGGCCAAGGGTATCGAGACCACGCTCGAGACGGTGGACGGTACCCAGTTCGATCGCGGCTACCTCTCGCCCTACTTCGTCACCGATCCGGAGAAGATGCAGACCGTGCTGGAGGACGGCTACCTGCTGATCCACGACAAGAAGATCTCATCGATGAAGGAGTTGCTGCCCGTCCTTGAGCAGACGGCGCAGAGCGGAAAGCCGCTCCTCATCATCGCCGAGGATATCGAGGGTGACGCGCTCGCCACGTTGGTGGTGAACAAGCTCCGCGGCACCCTCAAAGTCGCGGCCGTCAAGGCCCCGGGCTTCGGGGACCGCCGCAAGGAGATGCTGCGGGACATCGCGGTGCTCACCGGCGGCCAGGTGATCTCGGAGGAGGTCGGTTTCAAGTTAGAGAACGTCACCCTCAAGGATCTCGGCCGGGCCAAGCGAATCGTGGTCGACAAGGACGACACCACCATCGTCGACGGCCGGGGCAAGTCTGACGACATCAAGGGCCGCATCAACGAGATCAAGGTCGCGATCGAGAAGACCACCTCGGAGTACGATCGCGAGAAGCTGCAGGAGCGGCTGGCCAAGCTCTCGGGCGGGGTGGCGATCATCAACGTCGGGGCCGCGACCGAGACCGAGATGAAGGAGAAGAAGGCCCGGGTGGAAGACGCGCTCCACGCAACCCGTGCGGCGGTCGAGGAAGGCATCGTGCCGGGCGGCGGCATCGCGCTGTTGCGTGCGCAGACGGCGCTCGAGAGGATCCGCGGCACCGACGATGAGAAGACCGGGGTCGCCATCGTCCGGCGCGCGCTCGAGGAACCGATCCGCATCATCGCCCAGAACGCGGGCGCCGAGGCTTCGATCGTCGTAGCGAAGGTCAGGGCGTCGAAGGAGCGAAATCTCGGCTACAACGCGGCGACCGATACCTACGAGGACCTGGTGAAGGCGGGTGTGATCGATCCGACCAAGGTCACCCGCACGGCGCTGCAGAACGCCGCGTCGATCGCTGGATTGCTGCTCACCACGGAGTGCGTGGTGGCGGAGAGCAAGGAGGAGAAGCCCTTGCCGGCTGGGCCGGGCGGCGGCATGGGCGGGATGTACTGACATCGTACTCCTCCGGAAGCCATTCACCGACGCCGAACTGCGTGAGGCAACTGAAGACACCGAAGGGACCAGTGAAACAGTAGGGCGGGACGCTCTCATGATGCTGGCGCACTATCAGGACCTCGTAGTCCCCTCGCTTCGCCGTCTGGTGAAGCACCAGCGTCGGCATGGTCCCGGCCAGCGGTACGAGCCCAGCTTCCTCCATTCAGTGGTCGACCAGTTGCGGTGGCGAGGCATCGACCTGCCCGCCCGGCGTGGCCAGTGGACCGTCGGCGCCCGGTGGCTTCAGGGTCCTGGACGGGGCGGGCTTCCGGTGATTCCGTTGGTGCATCGGGCGAACACCGTCGTGATGACCGACACGTGGGACGAGGCCCGGCAACTGGCCGGGCTGCTGAACTGGTGTCACGCGCCGAGTCTTGTCGAGCCGCCGGGATCGCCCGGAACTGCGCGCCTTGCCAATTGCCGTACGCACTCCTTCGTCCCCGGAGGATCGAGCAGACCAGGGAGCCGTTCGACCTGGTGGTCACCGAGATGACGATGCCAGTGATGAGCGGCTACAAGCTCGGGCGGCGCCTCGCCAGGCAATCCCGGGCCACCGGTGCTGTACTTGTCGGCCGCCGTGACGGAGACCGTGGTTCGCTACCGTTCATCATTGGGCCGGACGCAATTTCTGCAGAAACCGTTTCTCCCGGAGGACCAGACTGAGGTCGTTGACGTAGGCCGGCGCTCGACTGAACACCTCACGCGCCCGGGCGACGTTCCCGCCGAGCGCCAGGGGATGGGCCAGCCAGAAAGTGCAAGGCAGGAAGGTCCCCTCCTCAGCCGCAAGCCCGTCCGCCGCCCGGTAGCGATAGACCAGGCCAAGCCGGTCGGCGAGCCGAGTGGCCATCGCGTCGACCGATGCGCGGACTTTCGGGCCGTCACCCGGCAGGAATACCACGATCAACATCAGCAGCGCCGAGGCGTCGAGCGCGTCACCCCTGAGCGTCTGGCTGAAGGCCCCGGCGCGCTCGTTCCAGCCCTCATCGAGAATGATCCGCCGGATCTCGTCACGTCCCTCCGCACCAACCGCTCACCTGCTCTCCGCCAGCGCCGAGAGCGCTGGCCAGGTCCACCGCTCGGTCGAGCGCCGCCCAGCACATGAGCTTGGAATGGAGGAAAATTGCCTGGGCGTTACAAGGCGGCCCAATTCCTCGATGCGGCGACCGCCGTGTTCCTCGAGGTGGGCTACGCCGGCGCGACGATCGACCCGTCGTCGCTCGTGCGGGAGCATCCAAGGCGACGATCTACAGTTTCTTCGGCGGTAAGGAAGGCCTGTTCAGTACAATAGTTGCTGAATGGGCTGAGCGCGTTCTCACCGGTTCCCCGATGTCGACATTGAGACCCCGTCGCCAAGGGCGCTCGGAAAATGAAAGCCCCACAGCTCCGTAGGGCTGCCGGGCTTCCAGTTGCCCTCCTGGGCTCGAGCAGAAGGTGGCCGAAGGCCAACCAGGACTCGCCTGATCCAGAGGGGAAATTCGTCAGTCGGCGGATCACTCGCCCTTCTCTAGCTCCGCGTTGCCGTCCAAGTACTTGAGGGTGAAGCGGAGACCATCAATCTGCCAGCGGCCCTCGACGCGCCGTAGATGGAGATCGTAGCTGCCCACGAACACGCGAGTGTTCCGCCCGGACCGCGTCGGCCGGTAGTGGGAGGCGGTGCCATAGCAGAAGGCCGTCGCCTGCTCCCCCTCGAGCTTGACCCGGTAATTGCCGACCTGGTGGTGGATGGCCTGGAGTGGCCGAAGGCCTTCCTCCCATGCGGCGGCGATCTGCTCCGGCGTCAACTGGCTCGCACTCCCCCCCGCGAGCGAGGTCATGTCGAAGTGGACCGTGTCGGCGAAGCAGGCCCGCACCGTCGGCCAGTCACGTGTGTCCGTGCCGATGAACAGCTGGTTGATGGTGTCGATGATGCGGTCCTTCTCAAGCAGCTGCTGCAGCTCATCCTGCATGCGCTCTCCGCTGTCAGGGCCGACCCCGCCGCGCCGGTCCCCTGAGGGCGGCTCGCTCGGCGAGGAGCTTTTCGACGCCCGCCCAGAGCTCTGGCCGGATGCTGTCGGCCAACTCGATGTTCCGCTTGCTGAGCATCACGGCGATAGCGCCCGTGTCGAGCCCGGCGATCCGGGCTTCCTCGATCACCGCCGCGAAGTGGATGCGGGCCTCACGGATCATTCGCCCGAATAGAGGGGGCCCCTCAGGGCGATTGCCTAAAGCCAGCGCCAGAAGATAGAGATCGCGCGCACCGTCCAGCCTATGCGCTAAGTAGTCCTGGGTCCCGGGCGGGAGTTCCTTCGACAGGTGAGGCGTCGGCTTAGTCATTGACGTGCTCCTCTCCGCGGCCTGCTCGTCGCGCATCACGCACGCCTGGCTGTACAGCCAGTGACACCTATAGACGTACAGCACCTCCCGAGGGAAGGCAACGAGCGCCAAGCTTCGCCCTACCGTTGCTCCTCAGATCCTCCGGGCCCGAGCTGCTCCAGCCGCTCGCCGAAATAGAGGCAAAGCCGGAGCTGACGCCCGGCGCGCTTTGCGCGAGGTACGCGCTCGCCCCTATCACGCTGCCACCTGCCGCGGAGCCGGTTCCAGAAAAATGGCCACAAAACACAGATGGGATATCCATCTGATGCTTTTCATTCCCGGCCTCCTCGCGCTCACGGCCCTGACGGAGGCACGTAAGCCAGCCGTCGGGTATGCGGCACATATCCTTATACTGGTGGAGACGGCAGCCGTTGCCTCGATCTTTGTGGGCGAGATGCTGGTGTCGGCCGGTTTGTCTTGGACGCCGCGGACCCGGCTGCGGCCACCGACCTACTCGAGAGCATGTTCTCGGGACCGATACTCGCCGCCGTCGGTCCGGCAATGCTCGCGTTTTTCGTCGGGACGGCCGCCTTCGCAATTCCGCTGATGAGAACCGGCAGCAGAGTAGGCTGAGCGGCTGCGATCATCTTGATCGGCGCGCTTCTTGTTCTCGCTTAGATCCTCTCCGCCCAAGTCATTCTCAGCCAAATCGGCAACATTCTGGTCTTTTGCGGGAGCGCAACAGCCGCTTGGCTGATTCTTCAGGGTGCAACTGGCGGGACCGCGGAATTGACGTAAGCGAGCTGCCTCAGGCCGAGCCCCCCAAAGAAAAAGGCCGACGCTGTTGCGCCGGCCATTGCCCCTCCTGGGCGAACCAGGACTCTCCTGATCCAGAAGGGCCACTGGCAACCACTCAAATTCCAGCAACTTGCAACCATTTACGCGAGTTCGTGTCATCCGCTGCTGGGGTTCGACACCTCGGATGGTGGACTTTGCAGACCTCAGTACGCTCAGATGCTGGAGTTTGCTGCGATGACGCCCGCCTGACACTCTCCATTTGCGCGTCGATTGGCCAGTCGCCGATACCCGGCCCATCTTGAAGCACTCTTTCAGCGAACGTGCCCGAGCTCCTTCCCCGGCTTCAGGTCGCCCTCTCACACCGTTACCGCCTCGAGCGCGAGCTCGGCGCGGGCGGGATGGCGACCATCTACCTTGCGGAGGACCTCAAGCATCACCGCAAGGTGGCGGTGAAAGTGCTGCGCCCTGATCTCGCGGCATCGATGGGATCCGAGCTTGCCCCTCCCGCAGCACGAGGCGGGCAAAGCACCGGCTCATCCGCGGCCTAACCACAAGAAGTGTCCACGAAATGTCCAAGGCGTGGCGCTGACCCCCACCCGAAAGGACGACCTATGAAGACCGAACGCAAACCTCATCTGGTGAAGCTGAAACCGGCGTTCGAGGACGCTTACAAGGGCAAGCTCCAGATCGGTCGCCAGTATCAGGCGCTCTTCTCACTCGAGAACGCGACGTATATGAGCATCGTGGGAACCAACGTCACGCGTGCCCAGAAGCGGCACTTCGACATACTGCCGACGTAGGCAAGCCAGCCCCGGAAGGAGCGGCCTTGGTGGAACGGAGGCGACGCGACTGAAGGCCGCGCTGGGTCGGGAGGTGTAGGTCACGCCCACTCTCCCCAGCCTCAGCGCGATCCATGAGGCGTGCGCCGGACAGAGCGGGTGCTCCTTCCCGGGGCCCTCTGCCGGTGCCCGCATGAGGGCGGCCGGCTTCCCACAGCCGGGGATTTCACAGACTAGGGGACGCGCACTCATATCGAGAGGGCTCTACCGTGGCAGTTCCGGGTAGCGGGTGAGCGGCCCTACTACGGGGACGCCAGAAAGAAGGCGCACCGGTTACCCGGAGTGTGGAATTCACTTGCCCGTTCCGGGTCACTCTATGCTGACCGTCAATCCTCAGGGCCGACGCTTTGCAAATATTCACGCGAGTTCTTGCCACCCGATGCTGGAGTTTAACGCCTTCCAAGTCGGACTTTGCCGGAGTTGACTCGCTCAGATGTCGAAGTTGGTCGCAGCCCTTCGAGGTCATCGAGCGACACAATCGGACGTAGTTGTCTCGCTCTTCCCCCGCCTCTTCCGTATCATTAAGACGCATCTGCCTCTGCAGCTTCCGCGTTACTGGGATCACGGTTGTCCGACGTCCGCACCCAGCTGCAGGACGAGTTGGCACCAGCCGCACCCGCTCGAGGGCTACGTCTGCTCGAGGTGAACGGGCAGCCGCGGCACGTCTGGGCGGCGCACTTCAAGATGCGGTGCGGACCGCTGGTCGAAGGGCAAGGGTGATCGGATGGACGAACGATCGAAGGATCTGCCGGCTGAGACGAACGCGGCTGAGGCCGGACGCCTGCACGCCGAAGCCGATCGACGCAACGCGGAACGGCGGCGGGAGGACAAGGCGGAGCAACAAGAGGCCGCCGAGGGCGAGCGGCGGCGGGCGGAGAAAGGGCGCGAGCTCCAAGAGGAGATCCGCGCGACCGCGGAAGTCATGCGGGATATGGGCGAGAACGCTCGCGAGGCCGCTGAGCAGGCCAGGGTGTCGGCTGACGAGGCCTGCGAGGCTGCCCGACAGAGCGCCCACGACTTGGCCGCCGCTCAGGCCGAGACTGCTCGCGTGCGGGCCGATGCGGCCGAGATGCGCCGGCTCCTCGAGCTCGCCCGGGAGGCCACAGAGGAGCAGCGCCGGCTCTTAGAGGAGATGCGGCGCTCGCTCCGAGAGTACGAACGGCGATTCGGGCCCGGCGCCAGCCCCAGCAAGTGAATCACCCCCTCGCGATCGAGCGGGCCACGCGGGGTGAGCTGACGGTCGTCGATAGTCGGTACTTCCGCCTGATCGAGCTGCCTCAAGAATCAGGCTCCAGTGCGGTCTGCACTATCTTGCGGTCAATCCAGGTGGGCTCGAACGCCTTGTGCCCCGATCCGCATCCAGTGTGTCAACTTGTGGGCCAACGTGGGGTGCGCAGCGCGCCGGTTCGCGGGTGGCCGCGCGAGCGGCCTGCATTCATCTCCCTCGGAGAAGCCCACCTAGGGCCACGAGAAGTACGGGGACACGCCGTTTGCGGACCTGGTGAACAGCAAGTACCCGATCGACACCCCGGGCCGGATCAAGGCCGCGTGGGCCTACAGCCACCCGTCAGTCCGCGACCGAACTAGTGGCGGATCTCGGGCGAGTTGCCGCCAAGTAGGACGATGGAGATGCGCTGGATGACCGCTGAGAGAACCTCTGAGACGGCTGAAACGAGCGACAGCCCGGATTTCGAGAGGCCGCCGGAGCTTCCCTCGGCATTGCAGATGACGCTGGCGTATCACGAGCGCACGAAGCATCGGCCGTTTCGGTTCGCCGCCGCCCTCGGCTACATGGATTGGGACACGCAGCCCGATCCCTTCCGCCGATTCGAGGGCGCCGCTGGGCTGCCTCTCGATCTCCTCCCGGTGGGGCCGGAGCCGCGCTATGAGCCTGCGTTCGTCTTCGGTCACATCGCCCGAACTCCGCTGGACCGGGTCTCGATCTCCCAACTCTTTCAGGACGCGCTCGCCCTCTCCTCCTGGAAGCAGGCGGGCAGTTCTCGTTGGTCGCTCCGGGTCAATCCATCGAGCGGCAATCTGCATCCGACCGAGGGCTATCTGGTCGCCGGGCCCATCGCCGGTCTTCACCCACGGCCCGCAGTCTACCACTATGCCCCATTTGAGCATGCGCTCGAGCTCCGGGCGGAGCTGTCAGGCGGAGCGTGGCTGAAGATTGTGGCACAGCTCCCTGAGGGTGCGGTCCTCGTGGGTCTCACGTCCATCCACTGGCGCGAATCGTGGAAGTACGGCGAGCGGGCCTTCCGCTATTGCCACCACGATGCCGGTCACGCGATCGGAAGCTTCGCTGTGTCTGCCGCGGGGCTCGGCTGGGAGGCGACGCTGCTCGAAAGCGTGATCGACGGCGATCTGGCTGTGCTCCTGGGTGTGCGCGTCCAGACCGGAGTCGAGGCCGAGCACCCCGACTGCCTCTTGGCCGTTTTCCCCCAGGGAGCCGGCTTCACGATCGCCGAGCAGCGAATATTCACCATTCCCGGCACGGTGTGCGACGAGCTCCGTGGTGCACGGTGGTCTGGAGTGGCGAACCAGCTGAGCAGCGTTCATCATCCGTGGCCCGTCATCGACGAGGTAGCCATCGCAACGGAGAAGCGCTTGCCCCCTGGCGAGGCGTTCTGGTCTGCGATCGTCGTCGAGAACAACTCCCTCGAGATCGGCGACTCACCCCTCGCGCTTCGCCGCATCATCCACCAGCGGCGCAGCGCGGTCGCACTCGATGGCCATACGGGGATCACCCGCGACGCCTTGTACCAGATCTTACTCAAGGTCATGCCAGGCTCGCGCCTGGTCCCGTTCACCACGCTGCCGTGGCGCCCTTGCGTCGATCTCCTGCTCTTCGTCCACCGCGTGGTGGACTTGCCCCCCGGCCTCTATGCCCTCTTGCGAGACCCCGCACGCAGGGAGGCGCTCGAAGAAGCGATGGATCGGACCTTTGTCTGGACCCGACCAGCCGGGTGTCCTCGGTCCTTGCCTCTCTTCTTCTTGCAGGAGGGGGATGCCCGCCCTGCCGCCCAACAGACGAGCTGCGATCAGGAAATCGCTGCCGATGGCGTCTTCGCAGCGGCCATGCTCACCGAGTACCGCGCGTCCCTCGATGCGTTCGGGCCCTGGTTCTACCGCCGCCTGTATTGGGAGACAGGCGTCATCGGACAGGTCCTCTACCTCGAGGCCGAAGCAAGCGGCCTCCGCAGCACCGGCATCGGCTGCTTCTTCGACGACCTCACACACCGGGTCTTCGGACTCACTGGAGACCGCTTTCAGGTGCTCTACCACTTCACCATGGGCGGGCCGGTCGACGATCCACGCCTGCAGACCCATCCACCGTATAAGCACCTCGCGCGGGCCCAGGGCCGTGAG
>JBIOUY010000042.1:0-4526 GCA_044867445.1 Gemmatimonadales bacterium | reverse complement strand
GGATGTCCGCCACGTTCAAACCGAGCGGAAGCCCCGTGAGCCCGCCGATGCCGAACATCGGGAGAAAGGCGACCGCGAAGAGCATGGGCGTGTTGAAGCGTATCGATCCGCCCCAGAGCGAGATGATTAGCGCCGTGAGGATCACGACCGATGGGATCGAGATGATCATCGTGGTCGTCTGGAAGAAGGCCGCCATCGCCGTCCCCATACCGGTCATGAACATGTGGTGCGCCCAGACGATGAACGACATGAAGCCCAGGAAGACGAGCGAGTAGACCATCGCACGGTAGCCCCACAGGGGCTTCCGCGTGTTGTTCGCGATGATCTCGGCCACAATCCCCATGCCGGGAAGGATCAGGACGTAGACTTCCGGGTGCGCAAGGAACCAGAACAGGTGCTGCCAGAGAAGCGGGTTGCCTCCGCCGGCCGCGGTGAGGACCTGGCCGCTGACGACGAGGCCGCTCGGGAGGAAGAAGCTCGTGCCGGCCACACGATCCATCAGCTGCATGACCGCTGCGGCCTCGAGCGGCGGGAAGGCCAGAAGCAGGAGGAAGGCCGTGACGAACTGGGCCCACACGAAGAAGGGGAATCGCATGAAGCTGAGCCCCTTGGCGCGGAGCTGGATCGTGGTCGTGATGAAGTTGATCGCCCCGAGCAGCGACGAGGTGATCAGGAAGATCATCCCGACAAGCCACATCGTCTGGCCCGTGCCCGCCAGGACGGAGAGGGGCGCGTAGGAGGTCCACCCGGACTGCGCAGCTCCCCCGGGAACGAGAAAGCTGACCAGCATCGTCACGCCACCGAGGAAAAAGAACCAGTAGCTCGCCATGTTCAGCCTCGGGAACGCCATGTCCGGGGCTCCGATTTGGAGCGGGAGCACGAAGTTCCCGAATCCGCCGACGGCAAGGGGCACCACTCCCATGAAGACCATGATGGTGCCGTGCATCGCCCCGAGCTCGTTGTAGAACTCGGGGAGCATCGTGCCGCCCGGCATGCGCGCATCGCCCAACAGCTTGCCGAGCAGCGGCAACGCGCTGCCCGGGTAGGCGAGCTGATAGCGCATGAGCATCATCAGCGAAAAGCCGAAGAGCAGGAACAGGAGGCCGGTGATCGCGTACTGGATGCCGATGACCTTGTGGTCCGTGGAGAAGACGTACTTGCGCCAGAAGCCGAGCTCCTCGTGATGGACTTCGTGCGCGACGTGCGGCTTGGGTGCGGCGACGGCTGTCGGCTCACTCATGGGGCTTTTCTCCGGATTCCTACTTCGCGCCGGGGACGGCGAACTTGAAGTTCTGGGTCTTGGTTTCGTTGGCGCCAACCGTGACCGAGGCCGTCTGCGGCCCCAGCTTCTCGTGCCAGGCGGTGATCTCGTACGTCCCCGGGTCGAGACCCTTGATCGTGAACTTCCCATCCGTGCTCGTCACCGAGAAGAACGGATGGGTGAAGACGGCCATGTAGGCACTCATCCATGGGTGCACGTCGCACTTGATGTGGAAAACCTCCTCCGGCTTGGTGAACACAGTGGTCGCCTCCTTGAGCGTCGGCGGCATCCCCTTGTTGAATGAAGCGTTGACCTTGGGAAGCGTGTGGATATTGTGGAGGACGCCGTCGGAGTTGAGGATCTTGTAGGTCTGACCGACCATGATCCCCATCACGTGCGGCTTGTACTGACAGCCATTCTGATCCAAGACCACCGGGTCCTTGGGAACGGGCCACGTCTTTCCGGGTGGGAGCCCCTTCGAGACCCAGACCATGATGTTTCCCATGGTGTTGCCGCTGCCGAGCACCAGCGCCTCGTTCGGCACGGGCGCCGAATGCTTCTTGGCGCACGCGGGGTCGGCGTCCATGGTGAGCGGCCTGAGAGTGGGGACTTTCCCGTCGAAGATGACGGTTCCGGTGATGGACGATGCGGCGTGAGCGACTCCCGGCGATAGCGCCGTCGCTACTAACCCAGCCGCCAGGCACAACCTGTTCGCCGTCCTGCGCATCCTCGTCTCCTTCGTCATCGTCCACCTGCCTCTTTCGTCGTCGAAGACGCTGCCTCCCGCTCGTCATCAAAGCGAGCCGTCGGCGCAGGAATTCGGTTTCGATCGAGCAAACTCTACACCCGACCCGCCACGCGGGCAACCCTCGCGCGAGCGGCGGCGAAAGGGGTCCGGGGGCGAAGCCACCGGGATGCAGTCAGACGTTCTCGAACGTCAGCGATTCGGCGAGCCTCGGGTCGCGTAGCGGTACGAGCGCCTGCCGTCGCATCAGCCAGGTCGCCGCCGCCACGAAGCATCCCCCGATGGTGACGAGCGCGGCCACGTCCAGAATCGACGGACGGACGCCTTCGGGATGGAGCGTCGGCATGACCTGCCAGTAGAGGTCCATGAAGTGCATGGCGAGGAGCCACGCTCCCCCCACTGCCAGAGTCGATCCCCTCCGCTTGACGGCGCGCCCCATCAGGTAAAAGAACGGAGCCCCGAAATGTCCGGCCATGAGGAAGAGCGAGACCGTCATCCAGGACCCTTCCATCCGTGCCTTATACCAAATCGTCTCCTCCGGCAGGTTCGCGTACCAAATAAGGAAGAACTGGGAGAAGGCGATATAGGCCCAGAACGCCGTGAACGCGAAGAGGAGCTTTCCGATGTCGTGCAGGTGCTCGGCGCTGATGACCGTGTCGAGCAGCCCCGCCCGGCGCATCGCCACCGCGACGACCGAGAGTAGCGCGATGAACCCGACGAAGGAGCCCGCGAAGAAATAGACGCCGAAGATGGTCGAGTACCAGTGCGGCGTGAGCGACATGATCCAGTCGATCGAGGCGAAGGTCGTCGTCAGGGCGAGGACGATGATGGCGGGCCCGGCGAGGCGCCGCAGGCGGGCCGACACCCCGGGATCCCCTGTAACGTCCTGACGGCGCGAGCCGCGGTAGTACAGAAGGGCGATGAACGACCAACTTCCGAAGTAGAGCGCCGCCCGGATCAGGAAGAACGGCACGTTCAGGAATGGCGCCTTCCATCGAAGCAGCGCATCGTGCTCGGCGGCGCCCGGGGCGCTCCACGAGTAGAGATCGTGCAAGCCGAGGAGCAACGGGAGGAAGAGAGCCGCCATCACGGGGAGCGTTGCGAAGATCGTTTCTCCGATCCGTCGCAGCACGATCCCCCATCCTCCCTGGGATGCGTACTGGATTAGCTCGTAGAAGAGCGCGCCGAGGGCCAGGCTCAGAAAGAACAGGAACGACACGAGCCACGAGAAGAAGAACTGCTTCGGATTCGCCGCCCCCAGAATCGCGCAGGCTCCCGCGCCCAGCAGGGCGCCGATGGCGCCAATCACCGGAATGCGGTGCCACGCGTGCCCGGGCGGGATCGTGACCTGCTCAGGCCGCAGCGCCACGCGATCGCGTTCGGAGATCATTCAGGACTCCAGGACGTGCACGCTTCGTGCGCCCAGCGACTCCAGCAGCTTCCGGGTAGCCGACGCATCGAACCGGGGATCCCACGACTCGATCGAGATGAAGAAGGCGTCGTCGGTCACGCGCTCGAAGACCTTCGATCGGAAAAGCGGATGGTAGTGCATGGGGAGCCGGTTCAGACCGAGCATGCCGAGGACGGCGCCGAGCGCGGCGAAGAGGACTCCCAGCTCGAACGTGATCGGAATATAGGCGGGCCAGGAAAAGTACGGTTTGCCGCTGATCACAAGGGGATAGGCGGTGGCGTGGACCCACCACTGCAGGACAAACCCGAGCGCGGCGCCCGTCAATCCCGTGATGAGGACGATCCAGGGAAGCGGGGAGCGCCGGAGCCCCATTGCTCTCTCAAGGCCGTGAACGGGGAACGGCGTGTGGGCGTCCCACCGCGTGAAGCCCGCGTCACGCACCCGCTCGCACGCATGATAGAGGTCCGCCGGCGTCGCGAATTCGGCGAGGATTCCGTAGTAGGGCCCCTTCGGGAGCTGGGGGATGAGCAGCGGCATCAGGAGGCTCCCTCTGGAGCGGCCTCGGGCGCCACACGGGCCGGCAGCGCGGCCGGGTGGCCCTTGCTCTCGCGTTCGGGGCCGGGCCGGCCATGGGGATTGGCTTGCGGCAGGACGGTCTTGACCTCAGCGGTTGCCACCATCGGAACGAAGCGCACGAACAGGCAGAACATCGTGAAGAAGAGCCCGAAGCTCCCGAGCAGGCACGACACGTCCCAGATCGTGGGGGTGAAGTGGCCCCAGGCCGACGGAAGGAAGTCACGGTGCAGCGACGTCACGATGATCACGAACCGCTCGAACCACATGCCGATGTTGATGACGATCGACAGCACGAACAGGATCGGGATGCTCGTGCGCGCCCTCTTGAACCAGAAGATCTGAGGGCTGATCACGTTGCAGGTGACCATGATCCAGTAGGCCCAGGCGTACGGTCCGAGCGCGCGGTTCAGGAACGTGAACATCTCGTAGGGGTTCCCGCTGTACCAGGAGGTGAAGAACTCGGTGGCATAGGCGTAGCCGACCATCGACCCGGTCACGAGCATGATCTTCGCCATGTAGTCGAAGTGCCGGAG
>JBIOUY010000041.1:0-6679 GCA_044867445.1 Gemmatimonadales bacterium | reverse complement strand
ACACGAGCATGGCATTAGTGCTGGTTCCCATTGAATAACTCCTTACTCCCTGCCCTCTTCGGGCGTCCCGCCATACTCTGCGAGCTGATCCACTGGCACACCGGTAAGTAGAGAGACGTGCAGCCGTACTTGGGCATGCCGCAGTCGCAGGGGCCACACTGGTTCAGCCACCTCTGACTGATCGCCCCCAGATCGAGTCCACCCTCCATCCCCCCACTCTACCCCCATATCCCCCTCAAGGAAAGACCCCCAGGCCCCAGGCACGGACCGCCCCCGCTGGACCCTCAGGTTCTGCTCGCTGTTCGACATGTCGAGACTCAGGCGCACCGGCAGAATGTTGACCCGGTGACCCGCACGGACGCCCTGAGGCTGTTGAGCACCTGGGCGCACGCGGACGCCCTCACCCCGATGCAGCGCCTCACGGTGGCGCTGCACTTCCGATCTTCCGGCCAGGAGAAGGAGAAATCATGAGGTTTTACCGTTCGCTCGCCCTCGCCGCTTGCGGCGTGACCCTGATCGCGTGCGGGCTCAGCTCGACGCCCACGTCGAACTCGGGCGGGCAGGGCGGCCAGGTCGAGACGCCCGCCCCGACGACGCCACTCGCGGCCGGCACGATCGCAGACGGCACGTGGTCCGTGCCGGATGAGGTCAAGCCTGGGACGTACGTGTCGACGGTGCCTGACGACGGGATCGGGTTCTGTCACTGGTCGCGCCTGAAGGGCTGCGCACGTGGTCCGGCGCCAAGAACCGATCGACGAATGGGTCCGCGCCCTCGTCCGTGCCTACCTCGCGAAGCCATCTTCGCGTGCGCTTCTGACACCTCCACGCGACGACCAGGCAGCGCGCAAGGCGCGGGCCGAACTGACCGCGCTGCGCACGCGTCGGAAGAGCCTCGCGCGCCTCTTGGCGGATGGGGTGCTCGATGAGCACGAGGTTCGGGTCGAGGTTCGCGACCTCGACACCCGGATCGCGGCCGCGTCGGAGGCGCTGGCCGATCCCACGGTGAGCCCGACACTCCGGCGCGTGCTCGGTGCCGAGGATGTCGGCGCGGCGCTCGACGCGCTCGACGTCGACGAGATGCGCGACGTCATCGCGGCCGTCGTTACTGTGACGATCAAGTCGCCGGGGCGTGGAGCGCGCAACTTCGACGAGTCGACTGTCGTCGTCGAGCCGATCCACAAATAGCATTCGTCACCCCCATATTCCTACCAGGAATTCTCTTCGCGTCGCATATTGCAAGCGGCAAACGGAATGCGATACAGTCGGCAGCAATTGAATTCCGCGCCCGGCGTATGACAGCCCCGCTGTTCTGAAAGTGCCGCAGTGAAACGGGGGCGCTCCAACCTATTGGAGCACCTATGTCCATCATGGACACTGCGATCGGCACCGCCCTTGCACGGGAACGCTGGCGCCGATCGGAGCACATTCGGCAAGCTGAGCGAGCACGCAAACTCGTTGAACGATGGCCCGACCTCACGCCCGAGCAGGCCGCTACCATTCGCGCCATCCTGGCGCCAGTCCTCGCGCAGGACCCTCAGTCCGATGCCGCAGTTTCGGGGCCCGAGACTGAGGGGCGGCGTGCGTAATGACCACAACGCAAGGCGCCCGCCCCGACCACGGAACGGGCGCCCACTCACCGACTACCGATGAGTATATACCGACGGAAGAGCAGTTCTGGAAGTCGCGGGACATGCTTCAGCATGTCCACGACTTCGCGCGGGCGCGCATGACAACCCCGTGGGCCGTCCTCGGCGTCGTCCTGGCTCGCGTCGTCACGGCGACGGAGCCGTGGGTCGTGCTGCCCAAAATCGTCGGCGGTCACGGCAGTCTGAACCTATTCATCGGGCTCGTGGGTGCTTCCGGCACTGGCAAGGGTGCCGCGACGGCCGCCGGGCAGGATGCGGTGTCGATCCCCGGTGGCGTGTTTTCCGTCAACGTCGGGAGCGGCGAAGGCCTCGCTCATACCTTCGTGAAGCGGGAGAAGGGTCAGCTAGTCCCGCTGGATAACGATTCCGCACTTATTCAGATTCCTGAAATCGATTCTCTGACGTCGCTGTCCACGCGGTCGAGCGCAACCATCCTGCCCGAGCTACGCAAAGCGTGGTCGGGCGAGGACCTCGGCTTCGCGTATGGCTTCTCGGGCGACGCCCAAGATCTTCTCGACATCGGGAGCGGGAGCACGGGCGACCGTATGCGAGTGACGATCAAGTCCTCGGACAAGGGCTTCGAGACAAAGGGATGTGGGATCTGGAGGAAGATCTAGCTTCATCCATCCACAAGGGACGCCGGCTCGGATCGAGCCGGCGTCCCTTCGTCTTACAGGTCGACGCCCGAGTCCCCTGGGGATGTCGGTCATGATCGGTATTCCTTTCTGTCCAAGCGTCCTATTTGGACGCCCATACTCCCGTGGGAGTCCCATGGGAGCGGTGACAGCGCTCCCGCCCACTCCCACCCCCCTTAGGGTGGGCGTGTGGGAGTCACCCGAGAGTCGGGTCGACAGTGAGCCTGTAGCGGGTGGCATTGCCTGCCCCCTCTCTCTCGATGAGGCCGGAGTTGAGCAAGTCGATCTTGGAGCGATGGAAGGTCATCTCGGTGACGACGCCGGACTTCACGAGAACGCTCACGCTCACCGGCTCACGCTCGTGAACACGCCACCAGTCCTGGACCCATCTCCGAGCCAGAGCTGCGTTGGCGGGCCGGTGCGCGCCATCGTCGGGCACCATAGGCCTCGCCAGCTTCACGCCCAAGATCCACGCCCAGGAAGGAGACCAGTCAGCATGACCACCTGCACCGAGATCCGCGCCATCCGTGAAGCGCTCGCGCACACCCACCGCTCAGCCTGGCCTGTATGGCTACGTCAGCCACGCGGCGGGCGGGAACTTGACCTCGCCACCGCTGTGACCACCGCGTTCAGACCTGTATGCGAGAACGGCGTCCTGGTGGGATGGCAGAGGTAGAATGATCGCCAGCTGGCCCCTCTGCTGGGCCAGCCCCGCTGGCGAGACGCGAGCGCCCGAATCCGGCTCGGACCGGGGCGGCAGCGCCCTCTTGCGCACGCTTTCAAGATTCATGTTTCCTCCGTTCATCCTCCAGTTCCCGCCAGAGCTGACAGCTTTTTGAGACAAATCCAAGATCATCTATCATCGATGATCTTATATGACGGAACTAAATCTCCGGAGCCTTCCAACCGAGCGGACGTCTCATGACCATGATCATCGGGGCCTTGAGCTGGCCTTTTACCCTTCTTTCCTATTTTTTTTTCCTACATAACAACAGTAAACATAGGGGAGAGAGGTAAAAGGCGATCATGATCAACAAGCTGAGCGTATAGCAAGCAAGCTACACAGAGTGATGATGATCTTAAAGAGACTCAGCACGCTTCAGGGGCCTGCGATTTTTCTGTCCGGAACAGCTCTCTTCCGGAAAGCCCCACCCCCATATGGCGCCCGCTCCTGGTGGGTGTGACGGCGGCCGCAGTATGGGCAGTGGATCATCTAGGCCATGGGGCCTACCTTCCTGGCTTGGACCGGGGGGGATGTCAGTCATGCTGATCGATTCCTTTCTAGCAGTTTGATCTTGTGGACATGTGGACATGTGGACATCGTGTGGACGCTTTTCGGCACCAGATTCGGACAGAACGGATATCTACGATCTTGCGTATTACCAGGTAAACACACAAAATGTTCATTCACACTTAAGGGCTTCCTCACTGTGGACATGTGGACGTCCACATGTCCACAAGATCATCACAGAGCGCGGTATCGCATGCCCCGGATCGGATGTTGCCAGTCCTTGCTAACTGCATCGACCGTGGCCTCTTGCGCGATCAGCCCGCGTCCGCGCAAGTCGAGGATCGCATCCTCGATGAATGGTCGGTCACGGGTCCAAGCCCTGCCGGCCCCGGTCCGCAGTCGACCATCGGGGACTTCAGACTGACCCTGGACTTCTCCCCCATATGGGGGTACGATCAGAGGCATGACGTCAGACCCACTCGCCGCGATCGAAGCACTGCTCACCCGCTACGGGGTGCCGGCCAGCCTGACACCCGAGGCGTGGACCGAGCTGTGCTGGCAGCTGAGGATCGCGGTCATCTCGATCGAGAACCAGTTCGACGGGTCGCCGGCTTTGGAGCAGAAGGCCACCGCCTTCCTGCGGACTCTGCTGACCCGGGACGTCACGCTTGAGGAGTGGATGGCATGACCACTGTCCACGCCATCCTGATGGTCGCGGCCCAGCGCCCGCGAACCATCATCGAGATGATCATCATCGTCATCCTGACCAACATCAGATGGGAGCATGAAACATGAAAGATCTTCATGTTTCGGTTGGGCGCGGCATCGAGCTGCTCGACCGGCACGGACCTGAAGGCTGGCGGCAGCTGCTCGATCTCGAACGTCTCGACCTCAGTCAGCCGGAGGACTGCGTCCTTGGCCAGCTGTACGGCGGCTACTACGCAGGCTGCCGTGCGCTCGACCTCTTCCGCACCGACCCATCGTCTGGCGAGGAGCAATGATGAAGCCTATGTCGCCACGCGTGCCACGAGTGCTGCCGATTGAACCGGCCAGCATTGGCTCGACGAGCCTACTTGACCTGCTTGCCGTCGCAGTCGGCAACGTCGACCTGCTCGCCGAACCAGATGCCCTACGCGAAGCCGCAGACGATGTGGCCCGCATTGCTCACCAGCTCGGTGCCAAACGCCTCGTCGCCGCGACGAGCGCGGCCGAACGCATCGTCGGCGCAGCGCTCGTCATGCACTCAAGTTGGTTGCGGCTGTACTCGCCGCGGTCGGACGGACTTGTGGACGACGGGTCCGTCTTGGTTGTAGACGTTAACGTCGCGAGTGGGACGGCGATGGCTCGTGCAGCGGACGGCGCTCGCCGGTCCGGGGCGTCGACCGTTCACGGCGTCGCTGTATTTGCGCTCGACTCGACTGTCGGGGCGGCCGAGTGCGGGGTTGAGGATCTCGCCGTCCTGACGCGCGTGGCCGCGCGGCCCGTCACTCCAAGCCGCTAAGGGCTGCGGCTGCGGCTTCGTCTGCACTGAGGCGGACGAGCGCGCCTGCTACTGCCCCGAGCTGACCCGCGTCTGGGTCGAGGTCCTGCGCCACTTGCCCGTTGCCCGCATGAGGGGGTAAGCTTCGAGATACCCTTCGCAAGAGATCCGAGTCCTGTCCCTCAGGTCCATACAGGCCCGTCGACTCACAAGGTCGCGGGCCTGTCCTGACGACGATCCATCACTGCCCAATCCAGACGACGATCCATCGCAAGCCCAATCCAGACGACAAGCCCTCACAAGCCGACCCGCCCCCGAGCGACTATCTGGTCCTGCTGTCGCTCCCCCACCTCACGACAAACCCCACCTGATCTTGTCCAACGCGACAAGCTTCACTGTGATCTCTGCCCAGCGTGGGTCGGCCTCCCCGTTCAGGCTGCGTTCCGCCTCCCTCCAGATCAGCTCAAGTCGTTGCAGGGTAAGGGCTCGGAGCGACAGCGGTTCGTTGGTCAGCTCACTCATGCTGGCAGGATAGCCCCTCCTCAACGCGACAAGCCGTCTCCATCCAGCCCCTCTTCGGCACGACAACCCCCCGCAACTCCGTTCAGAACACTGCGCTCCGACCACCCATCCCCGCTCTCGTCGACCTGTCGACTCAGTTCATCGCCGACGAACCGGCTCAACGCAACACATTCCGACCCGACTATCCATCCACAGTGGAGTCCTCACGCAGGGACGAGGCCAGCTGCTCCAGCTGCTCCAGCACGAGGCGCTTACGGTCCACGCCCTGCGTGTAGAGATCTTCCTCGTCCTCCTTCGAGGCAGCCGTCCGGTCCAAGCGGTACAGTCGGGCCTCCTCCTTCAGGACCCGCAGCCCGATCTCTGCCCAGCGTGGGTCGGCCTCCCCGTTCAGGCTGCGTTCCGCCTCCCTCCAGATCAGCTCAAGTCGTTGCAGGGTAAGGGCTCGGACCAGAGGGGCGGCGGATTCGATCTGCTCGTCGTCGAGCGACGGCGGTTCGTTGGTCAGCTCACTCATGCTGGCAGGATAGCCCCCCTGGCCCCAGGGCAACATGCATGTTTATAAATAGCCTGATGTCGAAGGTGATCTATTACCTCGTCATGACCCGGGCTTTTTTGGTGCAAGCACAAGGCTTCAGGACGAATTGAAGATGTGCAAGATAGAAGATCGGGAATCTCTGCGTGTAGGTGGGGGACTCTACGCGCCCGCCTGCACCAGCCTGGAGGAAAGCCCTCTGCCTGCCTGCGCGCTTTTAGCCAGGCCAGGTTGGTCCCCGATCGGGCGAGAGGACAAGTCCGACTTGTACCCTATGCCGGATTGGCGAGGCTTGTCAAGGGTTGATGGCAGACTGATCCCTTGATCTTGACCAGGACCCGTCTACCCGATCCACGCAAGCGTACCCCCACATGGGGGTGTCCCGCAAGCCGGGGGCGCCTGGGCGACGGCCGGCCCCCGCTCGGCGCGCCTGAGTCCAGACACGACGAAGCCCCCCGACCCTCAGGCGCGAGGATCGGGGGGCTTCGGTCTAGCTCAAGGTAGCGACGTGGCGCCACGCGGGCGTGCGGTCGACGCCCGCCGGCACGACGCCGGACGGTCGCGGCGGGCCGGCGGGGCTCGAGCTGCCCGCGTAGAGCTGCGGGAACGCGAGCCGGTGGATCGGGATGCTTG
>JBIOUY010000040.1:0-2530 GCA_044867445.1 Gemmatimonadales bacterium | reverse complement strand
CCTCGGGCAAATACGCGGCAAGGAATCGGTCGATGATGACGGGGTGAATCTCTCGTTGTGCGGGGTGTGGCAAACCGTGGCGGCGTTCGATCTCGGTGAGGAGACGTTGAGCGATCAGGAGGCGCTCATGTTCCAGGGAGGCAGTGAGCATCACATAGGCCCTCAACTCGAAGTACCGGTCTGACTGACGCGTGGCCGGCAGATGATGAAAGGGGCGGCGCCAGACGCCCGAGAGCAGATCACTACAGCAAACTCAGGTACCAATGCGACAGCCCGGCACGCGGCGAAAGAGAAGAAAGACCGAACGCGTGCCTATCCGACCACCACTTCTTCTCGCTCGACTTCCGCCTCGGGCTCGAGGTACTCGGCCCGATACATCCGGATCAACTCGAAGAAGTAGGATATCGCGAGCGGCCCGATGAGCAACCCGAGGAGACCGAAGTACTGGATGCCGGCAAATGCACCGATCACGGTGACGAACGGATGAATCTGAGCCCAGCGCCGGAAGACATAAGGCCGAATGACATTGTCCACGTTGCCGACCAGAACGATGCCCCACACCGTGAGCGCGATGGCCGCGCCCAGCCGGCCTTCGACGCCAAGCGCGATCGCCGCAGGACCCCAGACCAACCCGCTGCCTACGACCGGCAGGATAGCCACGATCACCGTGACCACGCCCCAGAAGAGCGCATTGGAAAGCCCGAGGCCCCAGAAGGCGAGGCCCACCAGGGTTCCCTGCACCAACGCGGTAACTCCGGTGCCGATCAGGGTTGAGAAGGTCACGTCCCGGAAGCGCTTGCGGAGTATCTCCGCGTTCTTGGCGGAGAAGGGAATGAACGGGCGCACGTCCCTCCAGGCACCTCTGGGAGTGAGTAGCAGGTAGAACAGCCCGAAGTAGGTGATGGTGAGCTGAATACCTAGCCGAGTCGCGGTTCCGATCAACCCCAGCGCGCTCGAGCCAACCCACGAGACGATCTGTGTGCCGAAGGTCTCGATCTGGGCCCCGATGTCATACGGGCCAACCCGCAGTTGACGGAGGCGCGCCAGCAACGGGCTTTGGATCACGCCCGTAGCCATGCCCTGCGCTTCGTTTGCGACCAGGCCCACGATGCTGATGCCCGGCCCAACGACCAGTACGATGCTCAGCAGGACCACGATGCCAGCTGCGATGCCCGGAGGAATCCGCTCGCTGAGCCAGCGGTACAGCGGGGCGAAGACCACGTAGAGAACCAGGGCGCCGACCAGGCCGGCGCTGAAGGGCCAGATCGCCCACACCAGGGCAACGCCGAGGACCAGGATAACCCATGCTGCCCGCTGGCGTTTGGTATCGAGGAACGGCATGGGGGAAAGAGTACCCGACACCGCCTTCAGCCGCCAGCAGGCAAATGCGATGGGCGATCCTCGCCGGGACTCCGGCACGGGTGTATCTTCGGGACACACACCGGTCAGGCGCGCCGGTGTGGCTGTAGCCCGCTCCCCCAAGGGTAGCCTCGTGTTCCCAGTCCTCGCCGATCCGCTCCAGAGCCTCACGCCGCCGGTGATTGCGACGATCGCAGTGAGCCTACTGGCCCTCCTTCTGGCGATCGCGCTGATCATTCAGTTCCGCGGCCGGCACCGTGCTCGACGCGCCGTCGTAGAAGCCCAGGGTCAGCTGGCGACGATCACCGCCAGGATGCGCGAAGGGGTGATCGCCTACGATCTGGGGCACCGGCTCACCTTCGCCAATCCCGCTTTCGAACGCCTCACCGGCTATTCGGTCGACGATCTGCGGGATCAGGAATTCCTCCAGTACGTCCATCCCGACGATCGCCCTGCCCTCGTTGCCGAGTGGGGTCGGCTCGCCAAGGGCGGCGATCTACGAGATCAGGAATACCGGATCGTCACCCAAAGCGGCGCGACCCGTTGGTCGTCGAGTGAATGGAGACCGTTACGGGACGACCGGGGGCGACAGATCGGCTACCTGGGTATCGAGTTCGATATCACCGAGCGGAAGCTGGCCGAAGAATCCATGCGATTGGATACCGAGCTCTTTCAGGCGGTCTTCGAGGTCCAGCAGGCGGTGGCGGGCGCGGCTCTGGATTCCGCGGCTGTGATGCACGTGATCGCCGACAGAAGCTTGGGCCTGACCGGCGCGAGTGGCGCGGTCATCGAGGAAATCGAGGGCGACGACGTGGTGCCCCGGGTTCACGTCGGAGTCGAGGCCCCTCGCTTCAAGCTCAACGATAGTCTCTCAGGACTCTGCGTTCGCACCGGGGAGCTGCAGCGGAGCGACGACGTCAGCATCGACCCCCGCATCGGGCATACGGCTTACCAGCAGCTCGGCGTCCGATCCCTGCTCGTGGTTCCTCTCAAGCACGAACAAAGCATCGTGGGCGTCCTCAAGGTCGTTTCCACCCAGCCTCATGCCTTTACTGACCGCGATGCCCAAGCGCTCCGGCTCTTGGGTGGACTGATGGGAGCAGCGTTGGGCCATGCGTCCGCTTTCGAGGCGCGTCAGGCCCGTCTCGAGGAGCGAACCCGGGCGATGCAG
>JBIOUY010000039.1:0-2812 GCA_044867445.1 Gemmatimonadales bacterium | reverse complement strand
CTGTTGGACCAGCTTCTCAAATCTCGGATTCTTCCGCAGCGGCTCGAACGCGGGATCGATCTTGAGCCAGCCGGGCGACAGATAGTAGGGCATCCGGAGCAGCGGCTCGAGCTGGTCCAGGGCCTTCTCCGGCTCGCCGACCAGGATGTAGGTGCGCACGAGCACGTGCTGCAGATACGGCCCGATGTACCCGTCGTGGGAGGCAGGTGCGAGCGCCACTGCGCGCTCCCCTTCCTTCATGGCCTCGGCCTTCCGGCCGAGGTAGGCCAGGGCGAGACCGAGAAAGGCATGGCGTTGGGGGTCGTCAGGGGTGGACCTGAGTGTCGCCTCGATGCCCAGGCGCGCGGAATCGGCATAGATCCGGGCCTCTGCGCGCTGCCCGCGCAAGTAGTACGTCTGCGCGCGCACGATACCCGAGGTGCCCTGGTCGCCGTCGTACACGCTGGCAGGCAGGCGCAGCAACAGCTGCTGTTGATTGTCGTCGAGTGCCCAGAAGAGATCCCAGTAGTTCCCGAATGTGGAGACGAGGGCAGTGGGCTCGGTCTCGGGCGGCGCCGCGTGGATCACCTCCCGCGCGCCGACAAGATCGCCCTGGGCGAGATGGATCATCGCCTTGACCTCGATCAGGTCGAGGTTCCCCGGAGCGATGGCCAGTCCCCGGTCGACGGCCGCAAGCGCCTCCGGGTAGCGCCGAAGCCGGAGCAGGCTGGTCGAGAGGCGCCGGCCCGTCGGGATCGAGCGCGGATCGAGTGTCCGGGCACGCTCGAGATGCTTCACCGCGACGTCCCATCGCCCCAGACTCTGCTCGGCGAGTGCGGCCGCGGTGAGCAGCTCGGCGTTGTCCGGTGTCACCCGGAGGCCTTCCTCGTATGCCGCCAGGGCCTTCTCGTTGTCGGCCCGAACCAAGTAGTAGTACGAGCCCATCGCCTGGTAGGACTCCGGCTGTCTCGGTGCGAGCGCGACGGCGCGCTCGGCAGCCCGCCTCGAGGCATCCGCCTCAGCAGGGCTGGGGGTGACGTTGTAGTAGTAGCCGCCGTGGGCCCTCGCCAGCTTGGCCCATGCTTCGGCAAATCCGGAGTCGAGCGCCACCGCCTGTTCGTAGTAGGTGATGGCACTTCTGAGCGTCGGCGGATTCAGCAGGATCAGGCCCTGCGAGGCCTCACCCTTCAGGAAAGCGTCGTACGCCGCCAGGTTCTGCGTCGGCCGCTCGCTCAAGGTCTCCTTCTGACCGGACCCCAGCGCCAGGTTGAGCGCCGATGCAACCTGGCCGGCGATCTCCCCCTGGACCTGGAAAACGTCCGTCATCGCCGCCTCGAACGGTTGCTGCCACCTCGTGGTCGGCGGGTGGCCCGGGCTCACGTCCACCAGCTCAGGGCTCACCTCCACCCGGCTCTTCCCGTCCGCCGACTTGGCCCAGCGGATCCGCGCGATCAGCAGGTAGTCGGTGCCCAGCTCCCGCGCGATACTCGGGAGCGGCTTCGACGTGTGCTTGTACTCGTTGGAGCTACTGCTCGCGATCACCTGGAGGCCGGGGAGAGCGGAGAGCTTGCCGCGGACGGCGTCGGTGACCCCGTCGGCGAAGTACTCGGTGCTCGAGTCGCCCAGGTTCTGGAACGGAAGCACCGCGATGCGGCGCGCGCCCGCGGGCTCCTCGGCGCCGGTGCGACTTCGCCGCCAGGCGAACAGCACGCCGAGGCCGATTAGGATTCCTGCGACCAGCGTGAGCGCCAAGACCGGTGTGCGCCTCCGCTGCCCACTCGGTGGCGTCGTGCTCGGCGTCACGACCGTCGGCACCGCTGCCGCCGCGCCTCCGGCCTGCAGCGCCTGGGCGAACTGCGCCACGGTAGGGAAGCGGTCGGCCGCAGTCGGGGCCAGCGCTCGCCGGATCGCCTGGTCCACGGCCTCCGGCACGCTGTGCCGGACTGACCGTACACTCGGCGGCGGCTCGGTGAGCCGCTTCGCGATCAACGCCTGAGTGGTGGCACCGGTGTAGGGAGCCTCGCCGGCCAGCATCTCGTAAAGCACCGCGCCGAGGCTGTAGATGTCGCTGCGGGCGTCGACTCCTTTGTCTCCGCTCGCCTGCTCGGGGCTCATGTACGCCGGCGTGCCGACCACGAGCCCCGTCTCCGTCAGGCGGGCCTCCTCCGCACCGGCACCCAACGCCCGGGCGATCCCGAAATCGGCTACGAGGGTGTTGCCGTCGCGGGTGAGAAGCAGATTCTCCGGCTTGATGTCACGGTGGATCACCCCGCGCTCATGCGCATACTGCAGCGCCTGCGCCGCCTCCCGCGCGATGCGAAGGGCGTCCTCGACCGAAAGCTGCCGCTCGCGTTGCAGCCGGGCGCGAACCGACTCACCCTCGACGTACGGCATGGTGAACCAGAGGCGAGAGCTTCCGTCGGACGTGGTGGTAGCACCGGAATCCAGCACAGTGAGGATGTGGGGATGCTGCAGCCGCGCGGCGAGCCGAATCTCCCGCTGGAAACGTTCCGGACCGAGGACCTGCCCCAGCTCCGGGTGGAGGACCTTGAGGGCGACGGGACGGTCGTGCTTCAGGTCGTGGGCGAGATAGACTGTAGCCATGCCCCCGCGCCCGAGCTCACGCTCGATCGCGTATCGGCCGGTGAGGGCCGATTCCAGCTGCTCGCGGGTTGAGGGCAAGAAGGCTATAGGCTAAAGGCTAGAGGCTAAGAGCTAACAGCTCTACTTCACGTTTCACTGTTCACGTTTCCCGCTTTCCCTTCACTCTTCACCCTTCACCCTTCACCAGCTTTTCGAATCTCGGATTCTTCCGCAGCGGATCGAACGTGGG
>JBIOUY010000038.1:0-29678 GCA_044867445.1 Gemmatimonadales bacterium | reverse complement strand
CACCCCGAGCTGGCGCGGCGGATCGCGGGCTGATCGGCGGCGGAGCCGCTACCATGTTCGCCCCTCCACGTCGCCCGGCCGCGGTTCAGCGGAACCGCGCCGCCTGAAATTCCTTCGTGAGACTGTGTGCCGGGGCCCCGGGCAGCAGCAACGCTCCGACGAACGTCAGCGCAGCAGCGGCGGTTAGGTAGATCGCGGGCGCGAGCGGCACGCCGGTCCGAGAGACCAGCCAAGCCGCGACCAGCGGCGTCGTCCCACCGAGCACCGCCATTCCCAGATTGTACGCGACCGAAAGCACAGTGCAGCGGACCCGCCATGGCGCCAGCTCGGCCATGGTGGCCGGCATCAAACCCCCGTTCGCCGCAACCAGAAGAGCCAGCCCGACCTGGCCGACGAGGATGCCGCCTGTTTGCCCCCGCGCCATCAACGCCATCAGTGGATAGGCCAGCAACATGAGCATTCCCGCCGTCACCAGGAGCACTGGGCGGCGACCGAGACGATCGCTCGCCAGCCCCGAGGCCGGCAGGACCAGAAGCGACAGCGCCATCGCCACGGTGTTGATCTCGAGCGCGGTGCGAGCCGGTACCCGGGCCACCTGCTCCAGCCAGGTGGCCGCGTACACGAAGGTGGTATAGAAGCCAACGCTGATGGCAGCCACCAGCGACACCAGGTGCAGCATCGTCCGCCAATGCGCCCGGAACGCTTCTCCCAACGGCGACTTGGCAGGGGCCTGATGGGGCACTCGCTCGACGTAGTGCCGCCGGATGGCGAGTCCTCCGAGGCCGACGCCGAGCCCCACGATGAAGGGGATGCGCCAGCCATAGGACATCACGGCTTCGGGCGACATGGCGGCGTTCACGATCGCCCCTGCCGCCGAGCCCAGCAGGACTCCCGCCGTGGCGCCGATCGGACCCCAGCTCCCCATCCACCCACGCCGGCCCGGCTCCGAGCCTTCGACCAGAAACACTGCGGAGGCCATGTACTCGCCCCCCACCGCGAGTCCCTGGAGCAGGCGGAACCCCAGCAGCAGGATGGGCGCCGCCAGGCCGATGCTCCTGGTGTCCGGCAGCAGTCCGATAAAGAACGAAGGGAACGCCATCGCCAGCACCGACCAGATCAGCGCCTGCTTGCGGCCGAACCGGTCGCCTACCCAGCCGAACAGCGCTCCGCCGACCGGCCGCATGAAGAATCCGGCCGCAAAGGTCCCGAAGGCCGCCAGGAGAGAGGCCGTCTTGTCATGGGCCGGGAAGAAGTGGGCGCCGATCTGCTGGGCGAAGAACCCGAACAGGGCGAAGTCGTACCACTCGAGCATGTTGCCCACGACTCCGGCGATCACTCCCCGGCGGATCGCGCGTGGAGTGTGGAACTCCTGGGTAATCACATGGGGCGGCGTGATCGGCAGCGCGGTGGCAGTCATAGTTGCTCCCCGCGTGGGGACGATTAGAAGCGATAGGATATCAAGGAGATGGGGACTGACAATACGGCACGAGGCAGTGAGGCGCCAGTGGGAGCTGACAGCTGACAGCTAAAGGCTACCAGCAAAAGCCCACGTCTCACCTGTCACCTCTCACCTGTCACCTCTTACCCTTCACCTGGCATCGCCTTTGCGCTCGGTCGCTCGAGTCCTAGCCGAGCGCCAGAACGGGCGGTACTATAGACATCCCCCTACGGAACAAAGCCAGCTTCATGAATGCCGCGCGTGTAACGGCGGTCGATCGTGAAACTGATTCGACATAAGGGCCAGTGCGATATGGGCATTCTCCGTATCCGACTCTTCGGCACGATGCAGGTTGCACATGACGATCGGCCCCGCACCAACAGAGCGATCCACGCGGTCCAGGCGCTCCTGGCATACCTCGTGTTGCAACGCAAGCGGGTGCACGCTCGCGAGGTCCTGGCAGGGCTATTCTGGGGAGAGCACACCGAGACCCGGGCGCGCAGCTGTCTGAGTACCGCCCTCTGGAGGCTGCGCCAGTTCCTGGAGCCTGAAGGCGTCACCCGGGGGACCTACCTCCTCGCGACGAGCGCTGGCGAGGTGGGATTCAACTGCGACAGCGACCACTGGCTGGACGTCGCCGAGTTCGAGCACGGCATGGAAAAACTCTTCCACGCCGCGCCGGAGCAGCCCGTACCCGACTGGCCCGGCACCGAGTCCGCCCTCGCCCACTACCGGGGTGATCTGCTCGAGGGCTTCTACGAAGATTGGGCTCTCCGGGAACGGGAACACCTCCGCATTCTCTACCTCGATGGTCTGGGGCGCCTGCTCGGGCATTATTCCGAGACCGGTGCGCTCGATTCCGCCCTGGCGTGCGGCAGGCGCATCCTCGAGGTCGACCCTCTCCGGGAAGAAATTCACCGGGAGGTCATCCGGCTCCACCTGCGCAACGGTCATCGCGCGCTCGCTCTCCGCCAATACGAGGTCTGCCGCGATCTCCTGGCGGAGGAGCTGGGCGTTGAGCCGCTGGAGGAGACTCGCGCGCTGTACGACACGATCGCCTCGGGGTCGGATCGGTCGCGAGCGCGCCGACCGCCGGCTCCGAGCCGCGTGCTGTCCCCGCTCCGTTCCGCGGCGTCGAGCCTCGATGCGGCACGGGAGCAACTGAGCCGCGCCATCCGATTGGCCGAGAGCGGCGAGGAGAATCCTACCATGTGAGACTTCGGTGATGATCGTGTGATAGATCGGTGAGCCCCCACCCTATACTGGCTCCATTCGCGTCGCCACCCAAGGCGGACAGCTGCATGGAGCCTTCGTGCCCTCCTCCTCATTCCTCACAGTTCGATCCTGCGTGGCCAGTCGGAAGGCGGCCTATGACTCCCTCCGGGCCGGATCTCCACGTGTTCATCGTCCGCGCACGCCGCGAGCCTCGCGAGATCCCGGCCGCGAGCCCGGCATGGCGCTTCTGGGTCGAGCATCACCCGGGCGGCGAGCACCGCAACTTCAGCGACTTCGCGGCGGTGCTGGCGTTCGTCGGCCGCTATCTCACCGATCTCGACCTGATGCCCGGACCGTGAGCGCAATATGAGGCGCTATTCCGCCGCTCCCTCCACGCCGCCGCGGATCTTTCTCGGTCCGATCCAGAAAGGGTATGCCGGGACGCTGCGTACGGCGGCGCACGTGAAGCGGCTAATCCGGGATGGCGCGAAAGACTTCTACGTGCGGCAGCACGCGATCGACGTGCTCCTCGCCCGTGGAGTCCGGCCCAAGGACTATCGCGGAGAGATCGAGGCGCTGTTCCGGTGGGTGCAGCGGCACGTGCGATACACCAAGGATCCGTTCCGGGTGGAGGTGCTGCACGCGCCCCGGCGGATGCTCGAGCTCAGGGCCGGGGACTGCGACGACATGACCATTCTGCTGGGCTCCCTGCTGGAGTCCATTGGCCACCCTGTTCGTCTGGTCCTCACCGGTCCCGATCCGCGGCGACCGCGGCTGTTCAGCCACATCTACCTCGAGGTCAACCACCGCGGCCGCTGGATTCCGTGTGATGCCACCATGCCACACCCGCTGGGCTGGTGGCCGCACACGCCGGTGCGGAAAGTCATTCCGATTCAGGAGGAGCGAGAGCATGTCAGACGACACCGAGTTGCGGGGTATAGCGAGCGCTCCGCCGGCACCGGAGTGGCTTCGGACGCTGATTCGCGGCATCGGGCGCGAGGGCGTCAAGGTGAACGATCCCCGGGTGAAGCAACTGTGGGACCTTCTCAGAAGCCGGGGGCTGCTGATCAGGAGTCCGTGGCTCAAGCTCCGGCTGCGCTACATCTGGGGGAAGGGGCTCGCGGTGCGGCACCGGCCCAAGACCGTCCGGCGGGTGAAGCTCCTGCTGCGGCACTGGGGAATTCTGCCCGCGGCGGTCACGCAGGTAACAGTGCCGGTCCAGAGCACTCTGGTACGCGCCGGCCTGCGGCCGTTCCGCCGTCTCCGGCCGGTGCGAGTCCGGCGGGTGGCCAGGCTTCGGCCGGTGGTGAGGTCGGCCCGGCGTCGCTGAACGGCTATCTGAGAGAGGCCGAAGGACTCTATCGCCAGTTCAACCGGTTCGATCCGGCCTGCACGACCCGCGTGGCACACCCACGGGTAATCCCGCCGGTCGTGGTCCAGCTCGGCGACCTGGTGGGCCTCATCTATCGCTCGGCAAAATGGCAGCAGGGCGCGCCCCGGACCTACATCCACTTCATGCAGGAGCCGCCGCGGCTCGTCTGCGATGTCGCTGGACGCCAGCTCTTTCTCCTGGGCGGGGCGTATCGGGTGACGTCGAGGGGAATCGAGGGATGAGGCCCGGCCTGGGACTGGACGAGCTCATGATCGTGAACCCGACCTCGGGAGGGTTGAGCGCGGTGTTCCTGGGCCACGACGGATCCATGTACGGGATCGAGGAGATGGGTGGCTATGGGGGAGAAACGCCGGGGCCTCGGTATTTCCTGGGTGAGGGTGGTGGACTGCTCCAGGTGGCCGATGGGGGGGCCGGCGACCTGGCGGGTGATGGAACGCTCCCCAGCCAGTTCTTTCTCGGCGAAGACGGCACGCTCTACCAGGTGACCTCCGAGCCGCACCGCTGAACGACAATAGGTACACGTCTCACCCGAGCAGGAGGAAACCATGGCGAAGGTGCAAGGGATGAAGGAGAAGCTCCACTGGCCGCTGTACGACGCGTTCGTGGTGCCCGCGGCCAACGGCGCGACCAATGGCGACACGCCGACGTTCGCCACCGAGATGCAGCGGCGCGACAGCCGGGTGCTCCGGTTCTTCGTGGACGTGCAGAGCAAGACCAAACTGGAGACCAATCTGCAAGCGTCCGGAGCGCTGCCGAGCATGAACAGCTACGAAGTGCGTGCCATGCGGGTGGTGGTCTCGCCGATCCTGCGGCAACCCCCGTTGCGTCCTACAGGCGAGAAGCCCAAAGAGCCGCATGCTCCGATCACCGATAACATCCTGGCCGACCTGATCTACAACTCGGTGACCTCGCTCCTGGTCGGCGAGAAGACCATGATCGAGATGCCGACCTACTTCTTCCCCTCAGGGGCCGGCGTGAGCCCGGGGACCCATGCGCTGCCGAGCCATGGCGAGCCCGACCCGACGGCGACCTTCCGGTTCTCCGAGCCGGTCATGATCGAGCCCAACCAGAACTTTCGAGTGGAGATGAGCTTCCCGCAGGGGGTCCCGACCAGTACTACGACGACGGGACATGATGTCGTCAGGCTAGGCGATGCCACCGGGCCGTTCCGCCTCTGGGTGGTGCTCGACGGCTATCTGACCCGAGACGTCCAGTAAACCAATCAAGGAAGGCGGACCACCATGTGGCTGGGAGAAGATGACACGGTCCAGGGTCTCGGGTGCCCCGGCAGGACCTGCGTGGGTGCGGACGGGAACCTGTATGGCTGGGTCGAAGGCGTGGACGGGCTGGGCAATCCCATCGGCTTCTGGAAGCTCCTGCGACGAGGCCTGCGGCGAGTTGCCCCGCTGGTGCGCCAGTTCGCTCCGCTCGTTCCCGGCGGAGCCAACGCCGCGCGGCTGACCCAAGCGATGGGTATAGGCGACGCCGGTGAAACGGCGCAAGGGCCGGACGGACATCTCTATGAGTGGGTACAAGGTGTAGACGGACTGGGGAACCCGGTGGGCTTCTGGAAGCGGCTCAAGCGAGCGGCTCGCGGCCTCGTCCGCCGGACGCTCCCGCTGGCGCAGCAATTCGCGCCCTTCATTCCAGGTGCCTCCGCAGCCCTCACCGTCGCCACCCCCTACCTGCGCCAGGCCGGTCTCACGGGTACCAACGGCCTCGGCGCACTCTTTGAAGCTCCCGACGGTTCGCTCTATCAGGTACAGGGAGTCGGGGCGGACGAGGAGCTTCAGGGTCTGGACGACGACGAGCTCCAGGGTCTGGCGGACGATGACGAGCTTCGGGGGCTGGAAGACGACGACGAGCTTCGAGGGTTCGGGGACGATGAGCTCCAGGGCCTGGCAGATGAGGATGAGCTCCGGGGACTGAACGACGGAGAAGAGCTGCTCGGTCTGGGGGATGACGAGTTCCAGGGCTACGGCGACGACGAGGTGCAGGGCATCAACGGGTTCGTGCGGCAGGAAGGCGTGAGCGGCATTGACGCGTTCATTCCCGACAGCCCGCCGGAAACGCCGGTGTTCCGCGGCCAGTCATCCCCGATATGGGCGCCGCTCTGGTAGCAACGAGCAGACACCAATCACACGGGGCACGGGAGAACCGCATGCGATACGGATCATCACTGGGGCAGAACGGCACGGCCGTGCAGGCCGAGCCGCAGACCCGGATCCCCACATCGGCGGGGATTCTGGTCAAGGAAATCCCCTACGACTACGTGGCCACCTTCAAGCTCACGGGCGAGCCGGCCAAACGAGTGCAGGATGTGATCACGATAAGCACCGATGGCAGCTTCGTGGCGGTGTCCATCGGGTACAGCTTCGTTCCCAATCCGCGGGCGCTGGCCGTTCCCGCTGTAGTGCCCGATGCTGCTGGGTTCATCAAAGTGAATGGCAGACCAGTCGGGAACGTTCCTCCGTTCAGCCTGCTGGTCGGCCTGACCGACCCCGCCTTCACCGGGTCCGAGCCGACGCTCGCGGCTCAGCTCACCCACTCGATCTTGTTGAGCGAGATGGTCCGCCTCTCCCCCATCGAGTTCCGCTACAGCATCATCGACAGCGGCTCCGGTCGCGAGCTGCAGAACCAGGCAATTCACAATCTTGCCGGCCTCGGCTCGGCAGACGGAGAGCGCCCGTTTCGTCCCTTTGCCAAGCCCGCGCTCTTCCTCCCGCGTTCGACCATCCGGATCGAGATCGAGGAGATCTCGGAGGGGCCGCTCTACCGGGATGGGACCCTCTTCATCGTGCTGCACGGATACAAGAGGTTGGGCGAGTGACCTCCGCGCTGGTCGAGCCGGTCTGTCACATCTGCGGAATTCCCGCGGATGCGGGCTACTTCGATTCCTCGAGCATCGCATCGGCACCCACGCAACCGGGTGAGGAGGTAGTGCTCGCGAAGTACGAGCTGCACCGCGACTACTGCGGAGTGCTTCTCTACTTCGCGCAGTTCACCGATGCCTACGCTCGGGATACGGCGGAGGTGGAGACGCCGGATCTGCACTGGCAGATCCGGTGCAACGGTCAGCCCCGCGATCCGTACCTCACCTTCAACCGCATCATCAATCCGTGGGGCCTGTCGGGATTCCCGATTCACCTGCGGCTGGAGGAGGGATGTTTACTGGAGTTCGTGGTTCGCTTCGCGGGACCGCCGGTGCCGCCAGTCGTGATCCTCTCGTCGACGACGCGGCCGGTCCTGAAGGTCGGCGGCCGGCTACTGGGCCGGTACTGGTACAACCGCGCCTACGGCGCGGCGCACCGGCTTTAGGCGAGGAGGCCGATGGTGTACATCACTACGTTTGCGGGTCTTGGGCAGCCCGGCTCCGGCGTGGTGGCCCCGCCGGATCCGTCAGCGGCGATCCAGTCGCTGATCGATCAGGGGATCCGGAACGAGAACGTCATCACTAATCGCGTCTTCGTCAGCCGGCATCCAGCCCTCAAGGGCCAGGCCCTCACGCCCGGCACGGCGCTGGCGCGAGAGTGGGTTGCCATCCGAGGGCTGGTCCGCCCCAGTCTGGCTGCGGTGCCGCGCAATATCCCGTCTCGTCCCTGCTGCATCCTGGCTCCCGAAATTCCGCTTGCGAGCAACATCGCTACACCCGGTAGCCTGGGAGACCATCGCGGCGCCTCGGAGGTCAACGGGATCGTGTACACCGGTCGCGCGGGCTTCGTGGACCTGGGACACCTCCGCGAAGAGTGCGATCTGACGGAGTTCGTCTGGACCAGGCTGCAGGGCGCTAGCGGAGCTCCTACCACGATCCCGACCGTCCAGGGTGAAGCGAAGATCCTCCGCCAGGTCCCGCGAGAGCATTGGGTACTGGTCGCCGCCGCCATCGCGTTCGACGACGGACTGGGACACGAGATCTTCACCTACGACCTCAAGGGCTCACCCGGCGGACACAACTCGGCGTTCTCACCCGACGACCTCTGCTCCAACCTTCTGGGCACCCTGGTCGCCCGGCGGGCGATCGGCCGGGGCGGGCCATTCACCGTCAACGTGACCGCGGAGATCGACCGGCTCCTTAAGGATCTTGGGGCTCAGACGCCGGCCGAGACGCGCAAGGCCTTCGATCTGATCAACGGACGCTGGATCGACTTTACCGGTCCCAGCTCAGTGCTGAACAACGCCTACTTGAAGCGGCGGAACTTTCGTAGTGTCCCCTTCAAGGCCGGTCATCCGAGCGATGCCGCGACGCCTGCATGGCTCCGCAGAGTACCCAGCGACATGGAGAAGTTCTATGACTACTCCCACACGCTGGGAAAGACGATCGCCAAGGCCAATTGGCCGGCCGAAATCGCGCGGATCCGTGCCGACGCGAAGAGCATCTATGGGGACGACTTCGACAAGCCATGATGATCCGACTTCGAGGACTCGCTGATCCTGCGGGAACTCAGGAGGAGACCCACCCGTGTACCTGCACCTCGGCCAGACCGTAGCCCCAGCTCTTGCGCAGTCGCTCACCCGAGTGCGGGATACCAAGCTGGCACCGTTCCGGGGCATCTGCCGGCTGGTCATCGGCTCCTACGCCAACAAGACCGAAGTCGTGGGGACCGGAATCCTGATCAGTCGGTTCCACGTGCTGACCTGCGCCCACAACATCTATCCGCCGAAGTCTCCGAAAACGGGCAGGATCACCGTGTTCCCAGGCCAGAACGGCCCGGATGAGTACGTGCCGTCGATCAAGGCCAACGGTTGGGCCATTAGTCCCGGATGGAGGGCAAACGACTGTCATACCTTCGGGGAGGATGTCGGCATCGTCCGTTTGGGACATCCCGTCGAGACCGGCTTTCTGGCACTGAGGCCGTTCGACCCCGCCACCTTGGTCGGTGCGACCGCACACATGGCCGGCTATCCTGGCGACCGAAGGCCCGGCGCACGGTTCATGTTCCAGAGTCAGGGCCCGATCGAGGGTGCCATCCAGGTGCGGAGCTGCACTCTGGATACCACCGACGGGGTCATTCTCCCCAACATCCAAGAAATGACCTCACTCATCGCTCACCGGTTGGATACTGCACCGGCTCAGAGCGGCAGCCCCATGTGGATCGTTCACGAGGGCAGGCTGGTGCTGGTGGCAATCCACACTGGAGCGAACGCCGGTGGTCACAAGCAGGCGGTGCTGCTCAATGAGGGGGTGCGCCGTCGGGTGGACGCCTGGATGACGCGGACACTGCCGGCGCTGCAACGCTAGCAATCTCGAGGAGCCAACGATGTATCTGACGATCGCCCCCCGGCTCGGCCAGCCGGCACCAATCGCTCCAGTGCTCGACCCCGTCCGCGCGCTCGGTCAGGCGCTCTGGCAGGAAGCACCGGCCGGCGTGACGGTTGCGATCTACTTCGCGGATCCCGAACAGAAGCGTCGAGCGATCGAATGGGCCGCGCGTGAGCGAGCCATTGGCCCGAGAGGGACGAGGGTGGTCGCCGCCGAGCTCGAATTCGGACGGGCCATCGCTGACTCAGGAAATCTGGTGACTCAGCTCACCGGACTAGGCTCGGTGCTCCAGACCGCAGTGAGCTCCGCGCCGGCGCCGGCGGGAATAACTCCTCTTCCTGGCACCGGTCCGTCGCTGATCCGGGCGCTCGCTCTGTTCACCCACGGGTGGAACGCCGGCATCTCGATTGGCGGCCTCATTACGACCAAGACCGTCGCCGGAGTCATTAAACAGCTCGCTCCAGTGCTGACCGACGATGTCAAAATCATGTTGTACGGCTGCTCCTCGGCCAGGGGGTTGCGGGAGGCCTCGGATTGGACCCAGACCACGACGAGCTCGGGAGGCGCCGACTCGCTCGCCGCGAAATTTCGGGATGCGCTGGTCGACGCAGGCAAGACGAGGGCAATCGTGTGGGGTCACACTGAAGTCGGCCACACGACCCGCAATCCGTCGTTGCGCTCCTTCGGGGCGGGCCGCGGCAAGGGAACCGATGGTCAGTCGTACCTTGGGGAGACGGTCTTTGGCACGCTGGCCGATGCGCTGCTGCGCGAGGAGCTCGCAGCAACGATGTCGGCGCTCGGGTTCCCCGTCCCGGATTCCCGTCAAGAGGCCTTCCGGGCAGCTGCCGAGCGCCAGATCCGAGGTCTGCGCTACTCGTGCTGGGTGGGCGCGGTCATTCGGATCCGCACCGTCGGCACCCAGAAGATCAAGGAAACCAACCTGTCCCTACGCGGGGCCAACCTCCCAGAGATGGTTCCGCTCTACCCGCTGGAGGTGGCCGATTTGGTCCGCCGCCGCTGGTCCGACGTCTGTTGGACGCCCGCGGCGAGGGAGCGGGCCGCGATGAAGCTAGCTCAAGAACTGAGGCTCAAGCGCCAACGGCAGCCGCAGACGACGCCCTAAGGAGGGACCGTGTACGTCCGAGTCAACGGTCTGGGCCAGCCATCCGGCCCCCAATACGTGCCCCCCGCAGTCCCGCCGGCGCAGATGCCCAACCCGGGCATGCCGCCCACTCCACCGGCTACCACGATCAACATCGCGCTGGTGCGGAGCCGGCTCCAGTGCAGCGCGGCCCAGCTGACCGCGATCCGCGCGGCGCTTGGCGGGATCGCCGTGACGGGTGCCAATGTCGCGGCCGCGGTGGCCCAGGCCCACGACGGGATCTGGGTCGATCTGATCGATGCCGACGCTGCGCCGCGGGCCGAACTGATGAAGTGGCCACGGACACCCATCACGATTCAACGCTTCACCGAAGCATTCGGCGCATCGCCCGACCAGCTGCCCTGGCGCGGCGCCAAGTGGGACCTGGGACGCATCGTGGCCACCCGATTCGGCGGGGCCGGCAAGACCATGTTCTCGAGCTCGGTCCGCATCTCCTGTTGGGGATGGCCGTGGCCCGGCGGAGGCGATGACCGGCCTGCCGGATACATGGTACGGGCGCTGCCGAAACAGGAGCGGGTTGCGTTGGGCGCGTTATTCTGGCAGAGCTGGAACAGCGGCGATCGGGTATCGATGGCAGCCGCGATGCTCGCCGCAGGGCTCGTCATCCGCTACGGAGTGTCGTACAGGCAGCTGGCGCCACCACTGCGCAACCTGCACTGCTACCTCAAGTATGGGCTCACCATGCTGGGGCATCCGCTCCCCCAGTGGATAAACGACAAGTGCCTGCAGATGATCTGACACTCGGTCGGTAGCGCCGGCCGTTGCCGCTAGAATCGCGATGGGAGATGACTATGTACACTCACGGACCGGCAACCTCCTGGACTCCACTGCTCGCGGACCCGGTCGTCGCTACTGACCCCGGGAGTGCCGCGCCGACCCGGGCGCTGCGCAAGCTGCTCTGCTCCTCCGCGCAGCTTCAGAAGGTGAGCCAGATTCTGGGGAAGGAGCTCCGCGCTGACGAGCTCCAGGGGTTGCTCCAGCAGGCGGTCGACGGCGCGGCGTCGCTCGCGCGCGGTGGAGCGCTCCCTCTCGTCGCCCAGCGGGCGGCGCTCTTCGAGGCGGTCTTCGGGCTGACGCCCACCTGGCATCCAGCCGGAGCGCAGTGGGTGCTTGGCGGGGTGATCAGGAAACGGATGAGACTCGCGGCCGGCCTTCTCTCGGGCGGATCGTTGCTGATTTCCTGCCTCGGGTGGCCGTGGGGCGATCTCGGTCCCGACTCGCCGGAGAGCTATTTTGTGCGTGCAACAGAGAACAAGTATCGCATTGGCCTCGGAACTCGCTTCTGGGAAGCGGTCCGGGATCAGGACACCGAGTCCACAGAAGGCGGACTGCTCGCCGCGGCGCTCAAGATCGCCTTCGGCGACCTGATCCGCTTCAGACCTGAGGGTGCAACCAAGAACCTTGCCGTCTGCTACCTGCGTTACGCCCTGCACGTGGCCGGTCGGAAGATTCCCGGCTGGTTCGGCGACGGCTGCCCGATTCCGCCGGCGCGCTGGGACCGGCTCATGCCGAGCCCGGCTCCATCGTCCCAGGCGGAACCCGCTCCTGCGTCATCTGCTACCAAGCCGCTGAAGCTCCGGCTGACCGATGAAGAGCTGGAACGGATCCTCGGCGGCAAGCCCGCCGATCCGCTGTCCGCCCGTATCGACTGGATCATCAGCCAGGTGCCGCCAACGCCGGCCGCGCGGCCTCCGCTCAAGGATCTGCTGAGAAAGGCCCTCGATGAGCGCCTCGACCAGGTGATGAACCGCACTGGCGTACCGAAGCGGCTGCAGCCGTACATCCGAAAGGCGGCCCACGGGGCGGTTGAGCGGGGCTCGAAGCTGGTGCTGGAGGAGAGCCTCAACCAACTCGGCGTGACGGATCCGACGGTAGTCAAGGCTATTGGAGGTGTGGTCGACCGAGTCGGGGAAGAATCGCCCTGAGCGCAATCAGGTCCCCGGCTCAGTCGCCAACTTCGCCAACCGCTCCCGCACGTCCTTCACCGCCGGTTGCAGCGCGGGATCGGCCTTCTTCCACAGCTCCACGAACCGCCCGTAGTAATCCGCCGCCTTCCGCCGGTCGCCCTTGCCCTCGTACAGCTCGCCCAGCCGCTTGTAGCTCGGCGCGAGTGCATACCGCTCGAACCCGCTCACCGCATCCGGTGACGGGTGGGTAACCAGCCGCTCGAAGGTCGCGAGCGCGGAATCGGCCTGCCCCCGGCGATCGTAGATGGTTGCCATATCGTACAGGCCACAGGTTCCGCACTGGCCGTCGCTCTCGTACCAGGCGCGATATGCCGCCAGCGCCTCGTCCTCACGACCTTCTGCTTCGGCTATCGCTCCGATTGCCTTATACCGGACAAAGTCCAGCCGGCGCATGCCTTCCGGCACTGCCGCCTCATACTGACGGAGCAATCGCTTGGCCTCGTCCACTCGACCGGCGTTGGCGTAGACCTGGATGAGCCTCGAATAGGGACGGTCCCGGGCATCGATCGATTCCAGCTGATGCCGTTTCAGCGCTTCGCTCAGGACCGCAAGCGTCTGATCACCCTTCTGGCCGTATCGCCGCTCGAGGTCGGCCAGCTTGGCTGCGTCAGCCAAGTAGCCCGTGATGTCCTTCGCCGCCTCCTCTATCGCCAAAGTCTCGCGAGCGTATCGTCGAGCCTCATCGAGGCGTCCCTGCTTCTCGGCTTCGTGTCCCAACAAACGGGTGGTGACCGTTTGCCACAACTGACTGTTCCGGTTCTGCTCCCGAATCCGCACTAACGTGCTTTCACTGCCTACAATGTCCCGCCGCGCGGCTGCAAGCCAGTACCGCGTTCCCATGACGTACGGGCTCGCTGGTGACGTCTGCTTGAAGCGCTCGATCGTCTGCTCCGCATCGCCCAAGTGACCCTGGGAGATCTGCGCCTGGATGGTGTTCAGATAAAAGGACGCACCCCGTCGGACCCGACTGGCCCTGATCGCGAGACTCTCCGCCTGGGCGTACTGCCGCCGGATGATGAGCTGAACCGCCAGATTGTTGAGCGACACCACGTTGTCGGGATCGGTGGCGAGCGCGGAGCGATAGGCGGCAATCACCTTGTCGGGATCGTAATCCACCCAGCCGAAGTAGTAGCCCGTCGCCAGATCGTGCTCGAGACTCGGAAGACGGTCCCGATGGTGATAGGCGTTGGTGGCCGCTGTCATCTGCCGGGACGGCGAGATCTGAAGGTTACCCAGCTGGACCGCGAGCTTGCGCCAGGCCATCGCAAACCCGCTGTCCAGCGCGACCGCCTCTTCCAGGAGGGGCACCGCCTGTTCCACGCTGTCCGCTGACTCGAGCCGGAGTGCCTCGGAGTATTTCCTGAGCGCCTCCAGCGAGCCGGTCGTGACCTGCTCCAGCTCGGGATTCGCCCGGATGGTGGTGAGCGACTCGCCGATCCGCTCCCGCAGCTTCTTCGAGAGCCGGTCGATCGCGGGGAGCAGGGCGGTCTCGTTGTCGGCCGATTCCCGGAAAGCGGTGAGCACCCGTCCATCACCCGCCCCGATGAGGCTCGCCGACAGGACGTAGCCCCGCCCCACCGGATCGATCTGTCCCGTGACAATCGCCTTGACGCCGGTCCGCTCGGCGATCTCCCGAGCCAACGCCGGAGTGATAGTCACGCCGCCCGGTCGTTCCATGCGACGAAGCGCGTCGCCCACCTCCTGCGGATCGAGCAGCCGCAGGGTGGGAGACTGCGAGAGATCGACTCGAAATGCCTCGGTGAGCGATTGTCCCAGGGTCGAGTCCTGCGAGCGGTTCTCGAAGTCAGCCAGAAGCAGGCGCTCGCGTTCCTTGAGCACGCCGGACGCGACCAGGGTCCCCACACGTCCGATGCCCAGGAGCCGCATGGCGGTGTAGCTCCCGGCCACGACCGCGAGACCGGCGAACGCCAGGCCGCCGCCGAGGAGGGCGCGCCGCCAGCTGAGCCAGGGTGCCAGGCCGCGGGCAGGCGTGGTCAGGAGGACTCCGGTCTTCTGCGCCATCGCCCGCCGCCGCTCGTGCATGCCGGCGACCAGCATGATCGGCAGCCCGATGAGCAGCAGGAGCCCCGCCCCATACAAGACCCAGTCCGGCAGACCGAGCCGCTGGACCAGCAGGTAGACCAGGCCGAGCACGACGGCCGAGCCGGCGAGGAACAGGGCGGCGACCCGTCCGGGATGACTGCGCCGGATGGCGGCCTCGGTGCCGGAGGAGATCACCACCGGCTGGGTCGCCGTCGGCGTCATCCCCGCCGTCGGCGTCGCCACTGATTCCAGCTGCACCGACAACTCCGACGCGCTTTGCCACCGGTCTGCCGCGCGCTTCTCCAGGCAGCGCATGATGACCGCGTTGAGTGCCGGGGACACTGTCGGCCGGAGCCGCACAATCGGATCTGGCGCCTGGGTGATGTGAGCCGCCAGCATCGCCTGGGGGGTGGGAGCGATGAAGGGCGCCCGGCCCGCCAGCATCTCGTAGGCGAGGGCACCGACGGCGTAGATGTCGGCGCGGTGGTCCACGTGCGGGTCGGCCGCGGCCTGTTCCGGCGCCATGTAGGCCGGCGTCCCGAGGGCGACACCCAGCGAGGTGAGGGATGAGCTGCCGCTGGATGCGCTCACCGCCTTGGCCACGCCGAAGTCCGTCACCACCGCGTGGCCCTCGGAGAGCAGCACGTTGTCGGGCTTGATGTCGCGGTGCACGACGCCGCTCCGATGGGCGTAGGCCAGTGCATCTACCACTTCGCGGAGGATACGAACCGCCTCTGGAATCGGCAGCTCGCCCTCGCGGGCGAGCTTGGTGCGGAGCGACTCGCCCGCGATGAAGGGCATGATGTAGTAGAGGATCGCACCCGCTTCGCGAGCACCCGCTTCGCGGGTACCCGCCGCCGAAGCACCTGCGGTGAGCAGCGGGACGATATGAGGATGCTGGAGCCGGGCGGCGAGCTGGATCTCGCGCTCGAAGCGCTCGACGTTGACGCCCGCGCCCATCTCGGGTGGCAGGACCTTGATCACCACCTGTCGAGCGAGCCGAGTCTCCTCGGCGAGGAAGACGCGACTCATCCCGCCGCCCCCGAGCTCCTTCAGGATGCGGTAGGAATTCCCGACGGCGGATTGAAGGCGAGCCTCGAGCTCGATGGTTGTGTCCGGAGAGCGGATGGAGCAAAGCTAGCGGCAAGGCGGGAAGGCGGTAGAGCCTGGTGAAGCGGGGATCCCTCTTGACAAGGAACCTAACGACGTTAAGTTACAAACCATGGTTAACGAGTCCCGACCACGCCATGGGTAGCCTCGAGCGCCGCTCACGGGAACGCGCCGACACCCGTCAGCGCATCCTCGACGCCGCGCGGGAGATGTTCGTCCGCCAGGGCTACGAGGCTACTACTATGCGCGCCATCGCCGACCGGATCGAGTACACCCCCACGGCGATCTATCATCATTTCCGCAACAAGGAAGCGCTGCTCGCCGAGCTCTGCGCCGCCGACTTCCGCGCCCTCGCGGCCGCCTTCCAGAAAATCGGCCGGATCGAAGACCCGATCGAGCGGCTGCGCAAAAGCGGCATGGCCTATGTGCAGTTCGGGCTCGAGCATCCGATGCAGTACCAGCTGATGTTCATGACCCGCCGCCCCAAGGAAGTGGACGACAGCATCCACTCGGGCAACCCCAGCGAAGACGCGTACGCCTTCTTACGGCAGACCTATGCCGACGTGATCGCCACCGGCCGCCTTCGCCCCGAGTACCGCGACGCCGACGAGTTGGCCCTGATTGCCTGGTCCTCGCTCCACGGGGTGCTCTCCCTCCGCATCGTCATGGAGGGCGAGGACTGGGTCCACTGGCGCGACGCGAAGACTACCGCCTCTCGGATCTGCGACACCCTGCTCGAGGGCGTGATGCGGCCGCGTCCCAAGTGATCTTTTTTTGCGGGTTAACCTAACGGTGTAATATTAGATGACGAGATTAAGTAGATCCCGGATTGCTTTCGCTGTAGCGCTCACCGCCTTGGTGAGTCGAGGACTCGCCGCGCAAGGCTCGGACGCCCCGAGCCCCATCGGCCCGCTCGACGCCGTCGTGGCCGAGGCGCTTCGAAACAATCTCGGTCTGGCCCAGGAGAGCCTCGCCGTTGTTCGGTCCGAAGCCGGACTACGAGAGGCCCGAGGTCGGTTCTTCCCTACCCTCTCGTTGGATGCTCGCTACAGCAAATTGAGCGGCGCGCTCAACCTGGGCGATTTCGTGAACCCGGCCTACGCCGCACTTAACCAGGTGATCGGAAGCGACCGCTTCCCCACCAATCTCGACGTCACTATCCCGTTCCAGTACGAGTCCCGGGTCCGGCTGACCCAGCCGCTGTTCAACGCCTCGATCCTCGCGAGCCACTCGCTCGCTCGACACACCCGCGATGGGCAGAGGCTTCAACACGGTGCCGCTGCGCGGGACCTCGCCGCCCGGGCGCAATCAGCCTTTCTCGCGGTGGGGGAGGCCCGGAGTGCCCGCCGCATCTGGGAGTCGACGCTCGCGCTGGTGACCGAGAGCGAGCGGGTGGCCCAGCGGCTGGTGGACGCGGGCCGTGCCACCCCCGACCAGGTGCTCCGCGCCCGCGCCGATCGGAGCGACATCCAGCAGAATCTCGACGCAGCACGCCAGACCGAGAGTGCCGCGGCCCGCGCGCTCAACCAGATCCTCCACCGCCCACTCGACACCTCAGTGGATGAGCTACCGGATTCCCTGCTCCGTTTCGAGATCACGGTCTCCGAGGAACAGGCGGTCGCGAGCGGGCTCGCCCGGCGGGAGGAGCTGGGGCAGGCCGGCGCCGGCATCCGCGCGGCGCAGGCGGGTGTCCGGCTGGCCTCGTCCTCGTTCATTCCAAGCGTCTCCCTCGCGCTCGATTACGGCTTCCAGGGACAGAGCGTGCGCTTCAGCAGCAACAACGACTATACGGCCCTGTCGCTGGTAGTGGGATGGAGCTTCTCACTGGGCGGAAGCGACCTTGCCCGTCGGCAGGCGGCCAGCGCCGACGTCGAGCGGCTTCGGCTCCGTCGCACCGAGCTGGAGGACCTGGTGCGGCTCGATGTGCGCCAGGCGTATGACGCTGCCGTGGTGGCGCACGACGCGATCGGCACTGCGGAATCGCGGCTCGCCGCGGCAAGCAGGAGCTTCGAGCTAGTCCGCCGCCGCTATCAGGAAGGCCTGGCCAGCCAGGTCGAGTTTATCGATGCCCGCAGCGCCTATACCAACGCGGATCTGAACCGCGTGATCACCGCCTACCGCTACGCCATCCGGTACGTGGACCTCGAGCGTGCCGCGGCGTTGCGCGAGCTCAACTGAAACGGGAGAGAGCGATGACCTTCACCTCGTTGCACAACGCAGCGGCGGTCGCGAGCGTGGCGCTGGCCGCCTGCGCCCGGGGGAGTGCCGATCAGGCGGCCAGTTCGACGGACGCGCCCGCGCTGGTGCGGGCTGCGCCGGTGACCGACACCGTGGTCGCGCGCCCCATCGTCGCAACCGGCACGGTCGCTCCCGAGGACGAGATCGCGCTCGGCTTCAAGATCGGCGGTGTGATTGCCCGGATCCTGGTGGACGCCGGCGATCGGGTGCGAGCCGGCCAGACACTCGCATCGCTCGACCTTCGCGAGATCGACGCCGGGCTCGCTAAAGCGAGGAGCAGTGCGGCCAAGGCAGAGCGAGACCTGGCCCGGGCGCGCCGGCTTTACACCGACAGCGTCGTCACGCTGGCGCAGCTCCAGGATGCGGGGACCGGAGACGAAGTGGCGCGCGCCGACCTCCAGGCCGCGACCGTCAACCGTCACTACTCAGTGATCGTCGCTCCCGCGGGCGGCGTCGTGCTCCGCCGCATGGCCGCGGCGGGCGAGAACGTCGCCGCGAGCTCCGCCGTGCTGGTGCTCGGCAGCCGGGGCGCGGGCAACGTCCTCAAGGCCAGTCTCGCCGACCGCGACGTGATCTCGATTCGCAAAGGTGACGCTGCCATCGCGCACTTCGAAGCACTCCCCTCCCGGGAGTTTGCTGGACGGGTGAGCCGGATCGGCGCGGCGGCAGAGCCGGGCACCGGGACCTATGAGGTCGAGATCGCGCTTGACCACGGGGACAGGTTAACCGCGGGACTGGTGGGCCGGGTGAAGATCCGCCCCTCGGAGGGCAGCCCAGCGACGCTGGTTCCAGTCGAGGCCGTCCTCGAGGCCGACGGCGGCGACGCTACGGTCTACGCGCTCTCGTCCGACGGCAGCCGTGCCGAGCGACGACGCGTCACCGTCGCATTCATCGACGGGAACCGGGTTGCGGTCACCAAGGGACTGGAGGGCGTGAGCCGAGTGCTCACCGATGGTGCGGCGTATCTGGACGACGGCGCGGCCGTGAGGATCAAGCCATGAAGCTGCTCGACTTCCCGGTTCGCAATTGGCAATTCACCGTCATTCTCTTCGCGATGCTGGCGGCCTTGGGCGTGAGCTCGTGGTTGGCCATTCCGCGGGGCGAGGACCCGCCGCTCGAGGTACCCACCTTCATTGTGATCGCGGTCTACCCCGGCGCAAGCCCGGCCGATCTGGAGCGCCTCGTGGTGCGCGACGTTGAGGAGCGGCTCGACGCGCTCGACAACGTCAACAAGATCGAGAGCAAGATCCAGGACGGCGTCGCCACCACGCAGGTGGAATTCGATGTGGGCGAAAACCCGGACGATCGCTATGAGGAGGTGCTCCGGGAGATGAACGCGCTCCGCCCCGAGCTGCCGTCCGAGCTGGCGCGGTTCACGGTAGAAAAGTTTACCACTCTCGACGTCGCCATCGCGCAGCTCGCGCTGGTGGGCGAGACCGCGCCGTACCACGAGCTGGACCGCTTGGCCGAGCGGCTGGAGGACCGGCTCAGTGCGCTCCCAGAGGTGCGCGCCGCCAAGCGGTGGGGCGTGCCCGAGCGTCAGGTGGACGTGGCGCTCGATCTGGGTCGCCTCTCGCGGCTGGACCTTCCACCCAGCCGTGTGCTGCAGGCGATCGGCGGCGAGAGCGCGGACCTGCCCGCAGGCCGAGTGGAAGCCGGCGCCCGGGTGTTCAACGTGCGGACCAGCGGGAGCTACGAGACGCCCGAGCAGGTAGCCTCGACCGTGATCGCCGGCGCTGCCGGCAGTCTCATCCGGGTGCGCGACGTGGCCAATGTGACTTGGGGCTACGCCGACTCCACCTATCGCGCGCGCTACAATGGCAGGCGCGCGGTGCTGGTGACGGTGACGCAACAGGAAGGGCAGAACATTCAGACAGTGCGCGATCGGGTGTGGTCCGCGCTGGACGCGTTCCAGGCGGAGCTCCCCCCCGGCATCACCCTCGAGCGCGGGTTCGATCAGGCCCACAACGTTTCCCACCGCCTGTCACGCCTGGGCGAGGATTTCCTGATCGCCATCGGGCTGGTGCTGATCACGCTGCTGCCGCTCGGCCTCCGCGCCGCCGGGATCGTCATGGTCTCGATCCCACTCTCGCTCGCCATTGGGCTCAGCCTGCTTCGGTTCACCGGCTTCACCGTCAATCAACTCTCGATCGTGGGCGCGGTGGTCGCACTCGGCCTTCTGGTGGACGATTCCATCGTGGTAGTGGAGAACATCACCCGGTTTCTGCGCGAGGGGCGGTCCCGGGTCGAGGCCGCGATCGAGGCAACCCGCCAGATCGCGATCGCGGTGGTGGGCGCAACCGCCACGCTGATTCTAGCCTTCGTGCCGCTGCTCTTTCTCCCCGGCGCGCCCGGCCAGTACATCCGCTCGCTGCCCGCGGCAGTCATCGCCACGGTTGTCGCCTCCATGTTCGTGTCGCTCACCATCATCCCCTGGCTCGCGAGCCTGGTGCTGCCGAGCCATGAACCGGAGGGCGGCAACCGGTTCCTCCGCGCGTTCGAGCGTACCATCCACTCGACCTATGCGCCCGTGCTGGACAGGGCGCTGCACTACCCGCGGAGTGCGCTGATGGGCGCGGGCCTCGTGGTGGCGGCGGCCGTGGCGCTGGTGCCAGCTATCGGGTTCTCCCTCTTCCCTCGGGCCGAGACCCCGCAGTTCTACGTCAACGTTACGGCACCGGAGGGTGGAAGCATCGAGGCGACGGCGGCGGCTACGCGATACGCCGATTCGTTGATCCGCCGGCGGTCTCAGGTCCAGGCGGTATTTGTCTCGGTGGGACGCGACAATCCACGGGTGTACTACAACGTTACCCCGAGGCGCGACAACCCGGCGGTGGGCCAGCTCTTCGTGGTGCTGGACCATTACGACCAGAAATACACGCCGGCGCTGCTCGACAGCCTGCGGGCCGAATTTGCGGCCTACCCCGCGGCGCGGATCGAGCTGCGCGAATTCGAGAACGGCCCGCCAATCGACGCCCCGATCGCGCTCCGGGTGCACGGCCCCGACCTCGATACCCTGCGACTGCTCGCGGCGCGGGTAGAGCGGACGCTCGAGAGGACCCCGGGCACCCGTTACGTAGATAACCCCGTTCGACTCCGGCGCACCGACCTCCGGGTCACCATCGACCGGGAAAAGGCCGGTCTCTTGGGCGTGCCGACGCTCGAGATCGATCGGACGCTTCGTCTGGGTCTCTCCGGACTCGAGGCTGGGGTGATTCGGGAGCCGGACGGAGACGCACGCAATGTCGTCGTGCGGCTGGAGGACGCGACCCGGCCCGATCCCGCCACGCTCGACCGGCTGTACGTCGCCTCGCTCGCCGGCAAGCTCACTCCGTTGCGCCAAGTGGCCGACGTCCGATTCGAGGCCGACGTGCCGGAGATCCGGCGGGTGGACCGTGAGCGGGCCGTCACGGTGACCAGCTTCGTCCGGAACGGCTACAACACCGACCGGGTGACGCGGCAAGCACTCAGTGCGCTGGACTCGCTGCGGCTTCCGCCTGGGTATCGGATTGTGCCCGCAGGGGAGATCGAGAGCCGGCAGGAGAGCTTCGGCGGGATCGGGAGCGCCTTGATCGTGGCGGCGTTTCTGATCCTCGCCGTGCTGGTGCTCGAGTTCAAGACGTTCCGCGGCACCCTGATCGTCGGATCGGTCATTCCACTGGGTGTAGCCGGCGGCCTCGTGGCGCTATTCGCCACCGGCCACACCCTGTCGTTCACCGCGATGATCGGTTTCGTGGCGCTCATCGGGATCGAGATCAAGACCTCGATCCTCCTCGTGGACTTCACCAACCGGCTCCGCGCGCAGGGAATGGACCTGGATCACGCGATTCGCCGGGCGGGTGAAGTGCGCTTCCTTCCGATCGTGCTCACCAGCATGACCGCGATCGGCGGGCTGCTACCGCTCGCGGTCCAGGGGCAGGCGCTCTACGCACCTCTCGCCTGGGTGATCATCGGCGGGCTGATCTCGTCCACGCTGCTCGCGCGAATCGTGACCCCGGTGCTGTACCAACTCCTCCCTCCGGGGGCGGTAGAGCCTGCCCCGAGCAACGCGAGGGGGCGGTAAAGGTGGTAAAGACGGTAATGAAGGGAAACCGCGGCGCGCGGCACGCGCCAACCGGAGTAACAGTAGGAGAATGGAACCATGTCTCGCACAACCCAAATCCCCATGCGGCGGTCGTTCGTCGTCGCCGGTATGATCGGCGCGGCCGCGCTGGTTGCACCCTCGGCCTCCCACGCGCAGTCAGGCGACGGCGAGCGCGCACTGCTCAACCACATCCCTGCTCCGTTCGCGGCCACCGCGGCCCGCGCGCTTCACATCGCGGCCGAGTACGCGATGTCCCCGGATCCGGTGGATGGACAGCGCGCGCTGGTCGTTCGCGTCGCCTCAGCTCCGGCTGCGCTCGGCGCGTTCAACCTGGTAGTGCCGCCAGCTCTCACCCAGGCGCCGATCACCGGTGCTCGCGCTGTCTTAGGACGGTAGGGCGGTAGCATGAGGCTAGCTTCGCCTTCCTACCGCCTTACCGCCTTACCGCTCCGGCTTGCCTATGGCACTAGCCGATGATGCCGTGACGGCCATGCAGGCGCCGTGCAGCTCGCCCGCGGGTTACTGCCCTCCGGCAGCCGGTCTCCATCGCGTCTTGAGAGGACGCACAAGACGAGGAGGATGGGAAAGAACGGAGGGCACTTGTCACCCTGAGCGCATGGAAGCGGGCATGATTCGGGTCATGTCCCCCTCGCTTCGTTCAGGGTGACAACCCTCCACCCTCTCAGACCTCTCCGTCTTCTCCGTCCTCTTTCACCCCATGTGCTGCCCCCCGTTGCACGACAGATTGGCGCCGGTGAAGAGCGCGGCTTCATCGGACGCCAAGAAGTCCACCACGAACGCCACCTCTTCCGGTGTGCCCATCCGGCCGATTGGGATGTCGGCGACGATCTTCTGCCGAACCTCTTCCGGGACCGCCAGCACCATGTCGGTCGCGATGTAGCCCGGTGAGATGGTATTGACCGTGACGCCTTTGCGCGCCACCTCCTGGGCCAGCGCCATGGTGAAGCCGTGAATTCCGGCCTTGGCCGCGGAGTAGTTCACCTGGCCGAATTGTCCCTTCTCTCCGTTGATCGATGAGATGTTGATCACTCGCCCGTAGCCGCGCTCCAGCATGCCCGGGATGACGTTGCGGGTGACGTTGAACAGGCTGTCGAGGTTGGAGCGGAGGACGCAGTCCCACTGCTCCCGGCTCATCTTGCGGAAGGTCGTGTCCCGGGTCACACCCGCGTTGTTCACCAGCACGTCGATCGGGCCCACCTCCTCCTGGACCGTCTCCACCATCGTCTGGCAGGACTCGAAGCTGGCCACCTCGACCTCCACCACCGCGAACCGGCGGCCCTCCTCCTTCCGCTCGGCGATCCAGCGATCGGCCTTGGCCTGGTTGCGATAGGTGGCGACCACGCGGGCACCTGAGTCGGCCAGCCGCTTGCAGATGGCGGTACCGATGCCGCCGGTGCCTCCGGTGACCAGCGCGACTCGACCTTCCAGTCTCTGCTTCATGTTCAGCCTCTCGTTATGGCAGCAGGGCACACCCTCCGCCTCGGATACAAAGTGATGCGAGCGCCCCGAGGAGCGTCGCGTCCCGTCCAAGCCGTCCAATAAAAACGGCCCGTGGCGTCAAGGCCGCGGGCCGAGAGTAACAATCGGGTACCGCTGTGCCATTTCACCCGGACATAAACTGGCCGCAGGCGTTTGGGTTTCGCGGAAGCCGATTGAGATGGGTCAACTATGCCTCCAGGCCGTGAATCCTGACAATCTCGTGACAACTCTTCGCAACATAGCAGGTGCTTCGAGGCTGTCAATGCACCTTGCAGCCCTAGCACATTTCGTGCTGCACTTCGGCACTCCAGACGAGTTCGATGGACAGTTTGTCGCGTGGGCCAAGAATGTGCTTGACACTCTCAGTGCGGATTCGTAGTGTGCGGCAGCGGCAACACAGCGTGATGGTCAGCGGCAGGCCTCCGGTCTCGGTCGGTCTCGCGAGATCGGAGGCCTTGCTACGTGAGCCATCAATACCAGAATACGAGGAAGGCGGAGACCATGTCGATAGCGATTGAATCGGAGCGCCAGCTCACGGTACCCGAGGGGGCGCTCGTGCGGGTGGCGTGGACCGAGCGGGAGCGAGGAAGGCCGGGCGCGCTCACCCTGCGACTCAGCTTGGACAACGAGGTCGAGGAGTACACCCTCCGGGTAGCGCCAGAGATCGCAGCTGAGCTGATCGAGTTCTTCCAACGCGGCACCCACGCTTGGTTGGACCTCGAGCCTGAGGCACCGAGGTTGCAGACCCTGGGCGCGAACCAATTGCCTGGCCGGACCCCACCGCGGTGGGCCGAGGCCTCGTTCATGAGAACCTGAACAATTCTGTCGGATTGGACTCACAATCTTGTCGGGCAGGCGGTCTGTTGCGAGCTCGTGATGTTCGAGTCGCCAGACCGAGAGCATGCCGCGCGAGTTTGGGATCAGCAGATCCTTCTGGAACAGGAACTATCAGCATTGAGGCAGACGAAATGGCAACCACAATCCAGCGCCGACAGCCGCCGCGACCCGCGGTGGAATCGATAGACCCGATCCTCGAGATCATGAACGACCCCGATCTGACCATGGGCGAGAAGCTGTTGCGGATGGAGGCCCTGTTCGCCCATGACAGCGCCCCGCCGCCGCGCCCTCGGCTCAATATTGAGAGGGTTCGGCCAAGCGGGTTGAATGCGAGAGTACGCGCGCAGTAGGCGGGAAAGACGGTAAGGACGGTAAGGACGGGAAGGGCTCTGTTCCTCGATCTACAGCGCCTTTACCGCCTTTACCGCCTTTACCGCCTTTACCCCCCTCAGCTGACTCGTTTGGCGACCTGAGGTGCGGGAGTGATCTTGAAGCGGAACTGTTGCGCCACGAGTTGTCGGACGGTCTTCCCGGCGCGCGTGGCCGCGTGAAAGAGCATCAGGCCCAGCGCGGTCCGGACTGACTCGGTGAAGCGGGGGTCATCACTACTCACCACCTCGATGGTGTTCATGTCCACCCGGCCGGCCGTGTCGACGACATAGGTCATCTGCACGACCCCTTCCGCCCCAATGGCGAGCAGATCCTGCGGGTAGACCGGCGCGGCGCTCCCCTCGTAGCGCTCCACGATCTTGTCCACCTCGAGCACGCTGAAGACCGTGTCCGGCACGAACTGGGGCACCGGACCAAAGGGCAGCTCGCCCCGGGCACCTTTCCGATCGCCCCACTTGCGTGAGCCGTAGGCCGGTTCCCGAACGTGCTGACCCTCACCCGAGTGGGTGAGGTTGAGCCCGTTGGCAAAATCGCCCCCGGGCCTTCCCCAATGAAAGATTTCGCTTTGCCGGGCCCGCACGTCCACCCGGTCCGGCGGGAGGAGAAAGAAGACCCTGGCCTCGCGCTCGTCGGTCGGGAGCTGCCTGCCACCCTCTGTCATGCCCACCGCGAGCCAGGCGAGCGCCGCATGTGCCAGGATACTCGCGAAGGCGCACTCCGCGGTTCGGAAAAAGCTTCGGTCGGATTCGAGGAGGGTGAGACGCATTGCTCGACACCACAGACGATGCCACACTGCGCACTGCACATATATGATGAGGGACCGCTGGCTGCAAGACGGGAGCGCCAGAGTCCCAGAGTGGAACTCGGCGCCCCAGCCTTGCACCTTCCAGGCACCGCCACCAGGAGTACTGCCTGGCTGTGTTACCCGAGGCGCTGGTCGAAGCCCTCCAGGGCCACTACACCCTCGAGCGTGAGCTCGGCCGCGGAGGGATGGCGACGGTTTTCCTGGCCCACGACCTCCGGCATGGGCGGCGGGTCGCTCTCAAGGTCCTGCACCCTAAGCTGATCCCTGAGCTGGGAGCCGAACGGTTCCAGCGTGAGATCCGGGTCGCCGCGCGGCTCCAGCATCCCCACATCCTCACCGTGCTGGACTCGGGACACACGAGCGACGGCAGCCTGTGGTATACCATGCCCTTCGTCGAGGGGGAATCCCTCCGCGAGCGGATGCGCCGGGAGGGCCCGCTGCCGCTGGAGGAAGCGCTACGCCTCGCCCGCGAGATGGCGGACGGGCTGTCCTACGCTCATGGCCAGGGCGTGATCCATCGCGACATCAAGCCGGAGAACATCCTGCTCTCGGCCGGTCACGCCCTCATCGCCGACTTCGGAATCGCGCGCGCGCTGAGCGAGCCCTCGATGCCAGACGATGAGGCAGGCGTCAGCCACCTGACCCGCACCGGCGCGATCATCGGCACCCCGGCCTACATGAGTCCCGAGCAGGCCAGCGGCGAACGCGGTCTGGACCCGCGGTCGGACCTCTACTCCCTTGGCGTGGTCCTCTACGAGATGCTGGCCGGCACACCGCCTTTCAGCGGCACCTCGGCCCGGTCCATCCTGACGAAGCATCTCGTGGGCGAACGACGGAGCCTGCGCGTGGGGCGACCCTCCGTGCCGGAGCCGGTCGATGCCGCGATCCTCAAGGCCCTGGCACCAGAGCGGGAGGACCGGTTTGCCTCGACCGCCGAATTCGCCCAGGCACTGGGGCAGAGCTACTCGCCACCGTCGAATGTGATCACCCCATCTGCCGTGCCTTCGCCGGCGCATGTGCTGCCCAGGGGCTCGCGGCTGGCGGTAGGGCTGTTCGGCCTCATACTCATGGTGGCTATTGCCGCCGGAGTATCCTGGTGGCTGGTCCACCGGACCTGGAACGCGGGCACGGGGGCTGCTCCCAACCGCCTGGCCGTGCTTCCCTTCGAGAACGTCGGCGAACCGGACAATGAATACTTCGCCGACGGCGTCGCCGACGCAGTTCGAGGCAAGCTCTCGATGCTGCCAGGGCTCCAGGTCATCGCCTCGACCAGCTCGGACCAGTACAAGCGAACCAGCAAGGCGCCCCAGCAGATCGGCCGAGAGCTGGGAGTGCGGTATCTGGTGGTCGGCAAGGTGCGCTGGCAGAAGGGGGGCGACTCGAACCGGGTGCAGGTGAGTCCCGAGCTGATCGAGGCAAGGACAGGGACGACGCGCTGGCAGCAGCTCTTTGATGCGCCACTCTCGGATGTCTTCCGGGTCCAGGAGAACATCGCCGGCGGTGTGGCCGACGCGCTCGAGGTCGCGGTCGGTGCCAGCGGACGACAACACCTCGAGGAGCGGCCGACTCAAAACCTCGCGGCCTACGACGCCTTTCTCCGAGGCGAACAGTCGTCGGGTCGGGCTGGCGTGACCGATCCGAGCGCGGTGCGCCGCGCGATTGCGGCCTACGAGGAAGCGACTGCCCTGGACCCACGCTTCGCGCTGGCGTGGGCCCAGCTCTCGCGGGCGCGATCCCTGGTATACATCAACGCTTCGCGCTCGTCGGCTGACGCCAATGGAGCACGGGCTGCCGCCGAGCAGGCGATCGCCCTGGGGCCGGATCTCCCGCAGGCACACTTCGCCTGGGCGTTTTATCTCAGCGGGGTGCGCCGGGAGCACGCTCGCGCGCTCGAGGTGGTGACCCGGGCCCGGCGTCTTGCCCCGGGTGATGCCGACCTCCTGGCTATGGCGGGGCTCGCGGAGCAGCAGTTGAGCCGTTGGAAGGAGGCCCTGGCTCATTTTCAGCAGGCGCAGTCGCTGGACCCCCGGTCACTCGCCACCGCGAGGCGATTGGCGCGGGTGCTGCTGTGGCTGCGCCGCTATGCCGAGGCGCGGCAAGCCTGCGACTACGCCCTGAGTTTGAGTGCCGCATCTCCCGACGTGTTGGACATCAAGCTGGTCTCGTTCCTGGGACAGGGCGATCTCGCAGGTGCTCGCGCGGCACTGCGCGACTCTCCCTCGGAGCTCAACAGCACTCGGCTTATCGCACACACGGCCTCCTACTTCAACATCTTCTGGATCTTGAATGAAGAGCAGCAGGAGTTACTGCTGCGCCTAGGACCCGGGGCGTTTGAAGATGACCGGAGCGCCTGGGCGTTGACCCTGGCGCAGACCCATCGGCTTCGAGGGAATGCCGCCGCGGCCCGGGCCTACGCCGACTCCGCGGTGCTTGTGTTGAAGAGCACGGCCGGCATGAATCCGAGAGACGCGGTGGTGCGGGCGAACCTCGGCCTGGCGCTCGCATTGGGCGGCCAAGCGGAGGAGGCGCGGCGCGAGGCGGAACTCGCCATGAAACTCGAGCCAATCCCCACTAACGGCATTACTGGACCGCTGGTGCAGCACTACGCGGTACTGACTTATCTGGCTGTGGGCGACCGGGAGGCTGCGCTCGACCGACTCGAGCCGCTGCTTCAGGTGCCTTACTTTGTGTCACCGGCATGGCTTCGGATCGATCCGACGCTGGTGGGACTTCGGAATACGCCCCGATTTCAGAAGCTCCTGGCTGCGAGGTGATCAGGAAGGATGACCGCTATCTCAATCCTCCTGTGTGCCTTCGCGCTCGGCGGCGTTGCGGGCCTGCGCTCGATGACCGCCCCGGCCCTGGTCGCCTGGGCCGCGCGGCTCGGCTGGCTGCACCTGGAAGGCACTCCACTGTCCTTCCTCGGTGTTCCCTGGGTGACGTATCTCCTAAGCCTGTTCATGCTGGCCGAGTTAGTGGGTGACAAGCTGCCACGAACACCCGCGAGAACGATGGCGGCGCCCTTTCTCGCCCGCGTCCTTCTGGGCGGTCTGGCTGGCGCAGCGCTCGCCGTGGGCTCCGGAAGGTCGCTTGCTCTCGGCGCCGTGCTCGGCGGGCTCGGCGGAATCGCGGGAACGCTCGGAGGATATCGGGCGCGCACTGGCCTGGTGCGCGCCCTTGGAGTGCCCGACTACGTCGTGGCCCTGGCAGAGGACTGCGTGGCTATCGGGGGAGCCCTCCTGGTGGTGTCTCCTCTCCTGAGGTAATTAGGTTCCGGACCGGACCTCACGATTACTCATGGAAGGTTGATCGCACATGTGCCGAAACATCAGGACCCTGTACCACTTCGAGCCGCCCGTCACCGACGAGGAGATCCGGGGGGCGTCGCTCCAGTTCGTTCGTAAGGTGAGTGGCTTCACCCGACCGTCCATCGCCAACCAGGCCCCGTTCGATCATGCAGTAGATGAAGTGTCGGCCACCGTGCGCCGGTTGCTGGACGCCCTGGTCACCACAGCGCCCCCCAAGAACCGCGAGATCGAAGCCGCCAAGGCCCGCGCGCGGGGCCGAGCCGAGCGGGACCGCCTCGGCGCTCCACAGTAAGGACGCAGAGGACGCAGAGGACGGAAGAGATAGGACCCGTCATCCCGAGCGCAAGCGAGGGACCTACCCAGCGGCCATCGACACCCGTTGAGAGGGTCCCTCGGTCGTGTTGCTCCCTCGGGATGACGACCCTACCTCTGCGTCCTCTGCGTCGTTTGCGTCCTCTCCGTCCTCTCTTTGTCGATCTGCCGGATCGCCGTTCGACGCTCCTATAGAGCCGGCTACTTCCTGACCCTGACCGGCGACGACGAGGCGGCGTAACTGCCGCCCAAGCGAGGAGTTGATCCGATGACGACCACAGGCAAGCTGACCTTGACCACCTTCCTTTCATTAGATGGCGTGATGCAGGCGCCTGGCGGGCCGAACGAAGACCGAAGCGGCAACTTCCGGCATGGCGGCTGGCTGGTGCCGTACTTCGCCGACGACATGGGACAGATTGTGGTCGACGCCTTTGCCCAGGCCGACGCCTTCCTGCTGGGCCGCAAGACGTACGACATCTTCGCGGCGCACTGGCCCCGGTTCCCCGATCAGAATGACCCGATTGCATCGGCCTTGAATCGGCTGCCCAAGTACGTCGCCTCAAGGACCCTGGAGAAGGCTGAATGGCATAACTCGACCGTAATCCGGGGAGACCTT
>JBIOUY010000037.1:0-13259 GCA_044867445.1 Gemmatimonadales bacterium | reverse complement strand
GCGATCGAAGGGAACGGTTCGAGTCGCACCCGATCTCCATTTCATAGCGGAACCCTCCATCTTCGGTGAGGAACTGCGGACACTCGATTTGCGCGCGGCGGGCGGCAATGCAGCCATCGGCGCTCGGGCGCGCTGCAAGCGGATGGCAAACGTGGTCTCGAGGGATGGAAAGGGGGGAAACCAAACACCGTCGCTGTAGGCCAGGTCGAGAAGAGATGGCCGGGAGGGCAGCGCCGGTTTCGTCCTACTAGTTGCACGGGCGCCAGCAAGAGTTTGCGCGCCTGCATGGAGTGTATCACCTATCGCAATCCGGGTCGGAGACTGGGCCGGAGGCACCGCTCCTGGCGCGAGGGTATGCTCCACCTCGCAGCCGCGCCGTGCTGCGCATCACGTTCAGCGCTCGAGTCCAAGCCTCCGTTCGCGTTGTTCTGTGGCCTGTCCCTCCGGGGTCTCCAGGGCAGGCCGGACTGAGGCCAGGCGGTGGCTGCGGATCGCCCCCGCCAGCAAGATGATGCCGAAGACCAGCATCACCAGTCCCCACCAGAGATTCACATTCAGGGAGAGCGACTTCACGTAGTGGGCAGCATCTCCCGCCGTCGCCAGACCGTACCCGCCGATTAACAGCCCCAAGACCACGAAGAGTCCTCCGATCGGCAGTCGCACATCGAGGCCAGCCGCTCCGCCCATGGATTCTCCTAGAAGAATGCCAGGTTCAACACCAGCGTGAGGACCAGCACCACGGCTGCCAGGACCCACGGGCGCTCGATCAAGGGCAGCGTGTGATCGGTGAGCCGTGGAGTGAGCGAGTACACCAGACCGCGCAGCTCGTCTGGTTCGCGCGGGCGAGTAGCCAAGCTCACGAAGATGGTCACCACGAAGCAGGTCAGCCAAGCGACGATCGCGGTCCAGAAGGTCTGGGCCAGCTCGCTGGGAAAGACGTGCAGCACGCCCAGGTAGCCGCCCTTTACGCCCACGTGAGTGCCGGCCGGCAAGGTGAGCCCATGATGGATCGCGGCAGCCAGCGTGCCCGCCAGCAGGCCGGTGAATGCCCCATGCCCGGTCGATCGCCGCCAGAACATTCCGAGCGCAAAGGTCGCGAACAACGGCGCGTTCACGAAGGCAAAGACCAGCTGGAGCAGGTCCATGATGTTGTTGAAGGCACCGGCGACGTATGCGGCGCCGATGGCCAGCAGGATGCCACCGACGGTCGAGGCCCGTCCCATCCAGAGATAGTGCGCGTCCGAGGCGCCTCGCCGGATGTGGCTCTGATAGATGTCGTAGGTCCACACGGTATTGAAGGCCGTGACGTTGCCGGCCATGCCGGACATGAACGAAGCCATGAGTGCGGTGAGTCCCAACCCGAGCATGCCCGAGGGGAAGAGGTGCACCAGCATCATGGGCGTGGCAAGATCGTAGTCGAGCACCACGTGGCCCGCGCCATCGAGGAGCGGCGCTCCGCCGGCGAGCTTCGCCGGCACCAATCCCTGGCCCGCGCTGCCGGCCCCCGCCCCCGCTCCCACCCCGCTCGCGCCCAACACCAGCGCAATCATGCCGGGCAGGATCACGAGAAAGGGGAACAGCATCTTGGGCACCGCGGCGATGAGCGGCGTCCGCCGCGCGGCGGTCATCGAGTCCGCAGCCATCGCGCGCTGCACCACCAGAAAGTCAGTGCACCAATATCCAAACGAAAGGACGAAGCCGAGACCCATCACCAGCCCGAACCACTCGACCCCGACGGGGTTCTGCGCCGAGTTGCCCATATTGGACCAGGCGTCGGTGTAGGCGTTGGCTGGCAGCCCGCGCGCCTGCGCGACCTCCGCCAGCCGGGTGGTGAGCCCCTGCCATCCGCCGATGGCACGAAGACCAAGCCCGACCAGCGGCGCGAAGCCGAACACAATGAGAAAGAATTGCAGCACTTCGTTGTAAATCGCGCTGGTCAGCCCACCGAGCAGGATGTACGCGAGCACGATGCAGGCGGAGACCAGGACGCTGACGTCGAAGCTCCACCCCAACAGGAGATTGAGCAGCTTCCCCATGGCGTACATCGATATCCCGGAGGAGAAGACCGTCATCACCGCGAACGAGACCGCATTCAGTGTCCGGGTCTTTTCGTCGAAGCGGAGCCGAAGGTATTCGGGAACGGAGCGAGCCCGCGACCCGTAGTAGAACGGCATCATGAAGAGCCCGACAAATACCATCGCCGGAATGGCCCCGACCCAGTAGAAGTGGCTGGTGGCGATGCCATACTTCGCACCGGACGCACCCATGCCGATGACTTCCTGGGCGCCGAGGTTGGCCGAGATGAAGGCAAGCCCGGTGATCCAGGGCGGCAACGATCGTCCGGATAGGAAGAAATCGGTGCTCGTCCGCATGACCCGGCGCAGTCCCCACCCAACCCCGAGCACGGCGGCAAAGTATACCGCCATGACGGCGTAGTCGATTGTCGCGAGGTGGGTGACGGGAACGGGTTCCATGCGACTACGGCACCCGGCGGTTCATACGAAATCGGGGAGGTGAATGGGAGGGAAAGCCGGCGGAGGGTCGCAGCGCGACAACGAATGAAGGCGGAGCCGCGGCAACATCAGCGGCGGGTCGATTTCGTCCTGCTCGCGTCAGTGCGGCCCGCGGGCCGCGCGCCAGCCTGAATCGTTCCACTGCCCATTTTCCGACTACGAGATTCTTGCTCGACCATGGACGCCGGCTGAACCCGGCGCTGTGGTGCCATACTGCCACCGCCAGGGAAAGAAGTCAACGCCGAGCCAATGCTGTGTTTCAGGGGGTGCCCGTCAGCGTGAGGTGATCAAGCTGGCCGGCGTCGATCGAGCTGCTCGCCAGGCAGGCAGCAGCACACCCATCAGCGCACTTCCAACCAGGAGAACCGCGTACCGCGCGACTGGAGCGGGGTCCCAGGCATGGAAGCCGGTCATTACGGTCGGCAGTACATTCCAAATGGGAGGGCCGAACCAGACGCCCGCGAGAGTGCCCGCCAGTCCGACGCCAGCCGCGCGGAGGACTACCAACCGGAACAGATGCCGCCGGCGGGCGCCAACCGCTCGACGAACTCCCAGCTCCACCCGGAGTGAACTGACCCAAAGGTGCATCAGAGCGAAGGTCCCCAGCGTGGTTATCCCCAGCATTGCCCACCCCTCGATACCGAACCAGCGCGCGAACCAGTCGAGGGGAGCGGCGGCATCAGCGAGCAGTGCCGGCTCACTGCGTTGCTCGAGGTCAGCGAGCCGGCCGCCCATGGTTGCTTGCATGATCGGCCGTACGGCCGCACCGGTGTCTGTCTCGGGTGGCTCCCTCACCAGGAGATCTGCCGTGCTCGGCGGATGCTGCAGCACGCTCAGATACACGGTATAGCGCGGCTGTAGCGGGCCGCCTAAGCCGACGACCACAGGGTCATCCACGACGCCGACCACGGTGGACCACTGGAGACCGTCGTCAATGACTCTGATCTGGCGCCCGATGGGCTCGCCGTTCTGGAACTCCCGGGCAGCGAGACTGCGGCTTACCACTGCGACTCGGGGAGCGTCCCAATCATCCGTCGCCGAGATTCCCCGGCCGGAGAGCAATCGCAGATTGAGCAGGCGGAAGGTGTCAGAGCTCACCAACTGGTAAGTAGCCGGTTTGGTCTTGGTGATGAGGGAAATGCCGCCCTCGTAGCATTGACCGCAGTCGGTGGTCACGAGACCCACCGGACCAAGTCCCACCAGAGCGCCGGGGTTGGTGAGGCTAACCGAATGGATTCCTCCCCGTCGCTCGAGACCGCGAAGCAGCTCCGCGTAGGCCCTGGCCCGCTCGACTGGTTTACTGTCGCGCATTGCCAGGGAGAACACCGAGCCGGCTACGGCCCGCGTCTCCCCCGGTTTCGCAAGTTCGGATGCCCCGCGCACTACCAGAGCACTGATGGTCAGGGCGATGAGGCCCGCCCCCAATTGGATCGCCGTTGGGGTGAGTGGCATTCGGACCGGACCTGCCATCTGGCCGATGCGTCGGCGTGGCATGAGAGCTGGAAAGCTGACGCCCAGAACCATCGTTAGCGCCACAATCAGTACGGCAATCGCGGTCATTCCGATCGATCCCGCCAGGGCGCTTCCCGGCCAACCGGCCAGGGCCACATGTCCGGTGGTGAGGCCAAGACCGCCTCCCACGATCGCGGCGCCGGCGGCGAGTAGCGCTCCTTCGAACAACGCGGCCAGCAACACATGAGCGCGCCTCGCCCCCGCCGCCCGCCGCATGGCGATCTCGTCCTCCCGCTCGGCCTCTCGCGTCAACGAGAGGATCAGCATCGTCACCCCCGCAACGGCGAGAGTCGCGAAGCCGGTGCCGAGCAGCATGCCACCCAGCGCATCAATGGCCTGTTGCTGGGCCGCAGCCGGCGAGTGCATGCCCATGGCCCAATGGAGCCCCAAATCGTCACCCCTAAGGGGAGCGATGCGCAGACGAGTCCCCCAGCCCTCAGGACCCCTGCCGGCCAGTGCGGTCAATGGAAGCACAGCGGCGAGCGTCCCTGTTCCTGCGCCCACGAGCAGCAGGGCTGTCCCCCAATGGGAGCGGATGTCATGAAGCGCGACCCGCATCGCGATCGAGGCCTTGCTCCTCAGTCGGTCAGCCTGATCTCCCATGGGGCGATCTCCTGCGCGGAATAGGTCAGGCGGGACTACTTAAGATGGAGCCGAGCCGCGATTCCTGCCGCTCTTGACGTCGATCCAGCTATTACGTACGATATATCGCACGAAATAGCTCACGGAATAACGGAGGCTCGCAGATGCACAAATCAAGAGATGACTGGGGGTTCGGCCCCGGCTTCCCCTTTGGTCACTGGTGGCGTGGGGGGCCGTGGGGCGGCGGCCCGCGCGGTAGCCGGCGACGGTCCCAGATGTTCGAGTCTGGAGAGGTGAAGTTCGTCATTCTCCGGTTGCTCAAGGAAAAGCCCCGGCACGGTTACGAGATCATAAAGGCGCTGGAAGAAAAGATGGGCGGATGCTACACCCCATCGGCCGGCACAGTGTATCCCACGCTTCAGCTCCTCGAGGACGAGGGCTACGTGCGCGTGGTCGAGAGCGACGGGAAGAAAGTTTACCACGTGACTCCGGAAGGGGAGCGCTATCTGGAGGAGCATCGCGATCTCCTGGACGAGATTCTCGACCGGGTCCGGGAGACGGTCCGTGACTTCACCAGTGGCGGCATCGGCGAGGTGCAGGGTGCATTTGCCCATCTCGCGGGTGTCACGTTCCGCCAGGCTTGGCGTCGGGGGCCGGATGATCCCGCGCTCAAGCGGGTCGCGGAAATCCTGCGGAAGGCGGGAGATGACGTCGAGCAGGCCTGGCAGACCAGGTCGTTCTAAGGGACACGGGAGAAACGACGATGTGGTTCTTCGGCTGGATGTTTTGGATGGTGCCTCTGCTGATCTTTGCGGCGGTGATGCGGCGTCGGCGCTGGGAGCGCTGGGCGATGATGGGGCCCCGAGGCTATGGACCGTACGGCGGTTGGTGGGGTCCCACGCCAGGGTGGCGCGAGCAGCAGGCTGCGCCTCCTCGGGGCGGGGGCGACCAGGATCAGCAGCAGGCGTATATCGAAACCCTGGAAACACGCATCGCGCAGCTGGAGGAGCGGCTGGACTTCACTGAGCGATTGCTGGAGGGACGCCGGGAGCCGCCGAAGTAAGCTCTCGAACCGGCGCCGGCCGAAGCTCGAAGATGGGAAGCTCGGCCGGGCAGAGCACTCGCATCCTCGGGGTACTGGTCCCAACGCCGCGAGAGACGTAGAAGGTACCGCGCCGAGTCTGGTACTGTCCGGAGAGATATCGCCCGCTTCCCTGGGGCAGGATTGGCGGCACCCCAGGGCAGCGGATCTGGCCGCCATGGGTGTGGCCGGCCAGCGTGAGCAGTGGAAGGGGACCGTCCGGCCAGGCGGTGCGATCCAACTGCCCGGGCTCGTGCAGCAGCCAGATCTGCGGCACATCAGGATCGAGACCGTGGGCGGCAACAGCCGCGTCGGGGCTGCCGTAGCGCATGTCGTCGAGCCCGGCGAGCTGGATTCGACCTCCTCGAAGTGAGAGGATCACGGAGCGGTTGACCAGCAGCTCGGCCCCCCCACGGGCGTGAATCCGCGTGGCCTGGTTCACACTCGCGCCCGCCGAGTACTCATGGTTCCCCAGAACCGCAACCACCGGAAGACCTCGCGGTAGCGCCCGCAGCCATTGCTCCAGCGCATGAGCTCCCTCTCGCCGATCCCACTGGTCACCAGTCAGAACCAACACATCAGGATGTTCGCGGTGCAAGGCTTCGAGCGCGTGCTGGGCAGCGGCGTGCGGCTCCCTCTCGAAGAGATGAAGATCGCTCACCTGCGCGATCGTTGTGCCCGAGAGCGAAGCGGGTAGCCCGGGTACGCGGAGTGGAATCCGGTTTACTCGAACGCGATTGGTCGCCTCGGCATCAGCAAAGGGGATCGACACGGCAGCAGCGGTCATGATTCCTGCGGCGATGAAGCGGCGGCGGCTGAGCAGAATCTGATTCATTCTAGACGACGGAAGCGAAGATCATGCCAGCAACATAACATCGCTTCGCAGGCTCAGGGCCGAGCCCAAGAGGGCCGGGGGACATTGGGTTACTCTCGCTGTTGCCGCAGTTTGCGTAGGAAAGCTCGCTCTGGACGTCAGCCGAGGTTTGATCGCGAGAGTGAGACCTCGCTCGGGTCGATCCAACTCGCCAGTGGCCGAATTGAGAGACAAGATGGCGCCATCACCGCATTGGCAGCTTACCGTCTCAGCAAGTGGAAGGCGTGATCCCAGCGGTCTTCCAGGAATCCGGGAATGCACCATAGTACGGCGAGAGGTTCGATCGCCCGCGCCGCCACCGCGGCACCCATGTCCGCCGGTTCCCAACCGAACTGTTGCAGTAGCCCGGCGACGGTCGCCTTGGCACCGGCATCATTGCCACAATAGAACATCGTGGGCCTGGCACCATTGAACGAGGGATCGACCATCAGGTCGCTGCCGACGCTGTTGAACGCCTTCACGAACCTGGCCTCCGGAAACGCTTTCTGCAGCCGCTCCATGAGAGAGAAGTTGGAATCGGTGAAGGTCCGGAGCACTCCGTGTTCCGGCGGGTCGTCGGTAGTGGGGTTGGTCGTATCGATCACCAGCTTGCCGCTGAAGTGTTCCGGGCCAGCCAACCGCACGGCGTTCTCCGCACCTGAACCCGTGACACACAGCACCAGAGCTTCTCCCCAACGCGCCACCTCGGCGAAGGTCCCCGCGGATATTCCCGTATGGGAGGAGAATTCCGCCAGCTTGGCTGGAGTACGGCTCCCGATGCGCACCTCGTGGCCGTATTTCTTGAAGCCCTTCGATAGCGCCTGACCCACGTCGCCAGATCCGACAATCCCGAATTTCGCCATGTCGTCCACCTTGTTGGTCTTTCCCGAAGCCTGCGAAACATTTCTAGCTGAAAACGTGTTGGCAAACCGGTGCAACGCGGCATCGGTTCCTGCACCAAAGATGGCACCACCGAGTGACCGCAGTCACCGCGCGGGCAGGGGCCGGCCAACAGCATGCGTTGACTGCTACAAAGGCGAACATGACCGGGAGTCCGGGACTGGGAACTCCAACTGGGAGCGAAGGCGAGGATCGGCGTCCTCCTCGTCGCTGGATCCCCTATGCCGTGCTTGGGCTGCTGATCGTAGTAGGCGGCGGGTGGGGCCTGCGCCAGTGGATCTATTTTCGCGCGCATGAGACCACCGACAACGCACAGGTCGAGGGACACGTGGTCCCGGTTCTTCCTAAGGTGGGCGGTTATGTCAGCCGGGTCTACGTGGAGGACAATCAGGTCGTGGGCGAGGGCGACACTTTGGTGACGCTCGATGCCCGAGACTACCAGGTAAAGGTCCAGCAGGCCGAGGACGATCTCGAGGCCGCTCGCGCCGCGGCCACTCGCAACGGTGCCGCGACGGCCGAAGTTGCGCAGGCAGCCGCCCGGAGTGCCGCCGCCCGGGCCAGCATCGCCGCTGCCGAAGCCGCGTTCGAGCGAACCCAACGAGACGTCGAGCGGATTCGCCGCCTTGCGGAACACCGAGTGGTGAGCCGTCAGCAGCTGGATCAGGCAGAAGCGGCTTATCGAGCCGCCACAGCCGATCTCGAGGCGGCACGCAATCAGGCCTCGGCGGCGCGGGCCGGCGTCTCGGGAGCGAGCGCCGGCGTGCGGACCGCCGGCGCACGACTCGCGGCGGCACAGGCCGCGGTCGATGCTGCCCGGCTCCAGCTCTCGTATACGGTCATCTCCGCGCCGGCCGCCGGTCGAGTCTCCAAGAAGACGGTCGAGGTCGGACAACTGGTGGGCCCCTCCCAAACCTTGATGTCGCTGGTGGACGAACACGATGTCTGGGTGGTAGCCAATCTCAAGGAGACTCAGCTCGATGAGGTAGAGGTGGGCCAGCCGGTCGAAATTGACGTAGACGCATACCGGGGTCGTACCTTTAGCGGTCACGTCGAATCGATACAGGGAGCTACCGGCGCACGGTTTGCACTGCTACCGCCGGACAACGCCACCGGCAACTTTACCAAGGTGGTGCAGCGGGTGCCGGTGCGGGTGGCCCTCGACCGGCGTGACCCGAACGCGCCGGTGCTGCGGCCGGGAATGTCGGTCGAGGTTGCGATCGATACCCGGGTCAGGCGAGCAGACACAGCGGCATCAAACGCGCACGCGCTGGTGGACCGGTAGTGGACCGCGAACCCATCCGGCTGATTACCCTCTCCCGCGAATATGGCGCGGGCGGCAGCGAACTGGGTGTGTTGCTCGGCGACTCGCTTGGCTGGCCGGTGCTGGACCGAGACCTCGCCCGGCGGATCGCGGAGCGGCTGCAGTGCAACCATGCCGAGGTAGAGAAGCTGGGCGAGCGCGGTCCCAGACTGCTCGAGCGGATCGCTTCAGCGTTTACCGTCGTCCCGTCCGACGCGCCGATCCTCCCGGAGCTGTCCCGCTCACCCGACCCTGATGCACTGGCCGAGGCGAGCCGGGCGGTGCTGCTGGAGGCGGCGCGCACGCCGCCACTTATCGTCATCGGGCACGGGGGCAACTGTCTGCTGGCCGGGAGGTCCGATTTGCTGCGGGTTCGGGTCACCGCACCCTTTGATCTTCGCGTGCGGCGAGTCGCGCAACGTATCGGCAGCTCGTATCAGGAGGCCGCCGCGGACGTGCGTCACCGTGACGCCGATCGCCGGTATTATCTCGAGCGTTACTATCAGAAGGACGCGAACGAACCTTGTCTCTATGATCTCCAGATCAATACCGCCACCATCCCGGTGGCGACCGCGGGCCAGATGATCGTCGCCCTGGTTCGCAGCGAGGCGGGGTCGGCGTGAACCCGCCCGAGGAACACGCCGCCGAACACCGCTGGCTCATTCTGCTTGGTCTCATCACAGCCGCGATCATGGAGGTGCTCGACACCACCATCATCAACGTGGCCTTGCCGCAGATGGCGGGTAACCTGGGTGCCACTCAGGAGGAGATCGGGTGGGTAAGCACGGGGTACATTCTTTCCAACGTCGTGTTTCTCCCGATGACGGCGTTCTTCGCCGAGCGATTTGGCCGGCAGCGGTACCTCACTGCGTCCATCATCCTCTTCATCGTCTCCTCGTTTTTCTGCGGGACATCCAACTCGCTGGTGGAGCTGGTGTTCTGGCGGGTGCTCCAGGGCGCTGGGGGAGCGGCGCTGCTATCCACCGCTCAGGCGACGATTCGACAGATCTTTCCGCTCGAGCAGCAGGGCATGGTGCAGGCCATCTTCCTGCTCGGCATCATCGTGGCACCGACAATCGGCCCCACACTGGGCGGATGGATCACCGACAACTACCAGTGGCATTGGTGCTTCTTCATCAACGTACCGATCGGGATCATCTCCACCTTCCTGGTGACCGCATTTCTCAAGGATCCACCGGGGCAACAACGCCGCGCCGGACAGGTGGACTGGACCGGCATCGGGCTACTCACGGTAGGCCTGGGAGCACTGCAGTACGTGCTGGAGGAGGGTAACTCCGACGATTGGTTCTCCAGTCCCACCATCATCCGGCTCGCCGTGATCGCTGGAGTGTCTCTCATCGCCATGCTCTGGTGGGAGCTCACGCCCGGGAACAGGCACCCAGTTGTTAACTTTGGGGTGCTCAAGAACCGGGATCTCGCCGCCTCGATCCTGCTCTTTGTGGTGCTCGGCTTTGCGCTGTATGGCGGGGTATTCATTTTCCCGCTCTTTACCCAGACCATTCTGCATTTCACCCCCACTGAGACCGGGCTCGCGCTGCTTCCCGGCGGGCTGGCGACCGCGACCACCGCTCTCCTCTGCGGCGTGCTGCTGAATGGGCCAAGGCCCAAGGCCGACGCCCGGGTGCTCATCGGCATCGGCGTCCTGCTCTTGTTGGTGGCGATGTGGCGGTTGGGCCACCTGAGCGTTGATGCGGGCGAGGGCGACGTGCGCTGGGCCCTGGTTTTCCGTGGAGCCGGGCTCGGCATGCTCTTCACCCCGATCAACAACGTGGCGTACGCCAGTCTCAAGCCCAGCGAGGCGCAGCAGGCCGCCGGGCTCATCAACCTCTCCCGGCAGCTCGGCGGCTCGTTCGGAATCGCGATTTTGGCGACCTATGTCACGACCCACACCCAGATCTATCGCGCCAACCTGGTAACCGACGTCTATGCCGGAAACCCTCTGGTGCAGCAGCGTCTCGCCGGCCTGGCCGCCAATCTCGCCACCCACGGCTTCAGCCCTGATGCGGCGCAGCGAGGCGCCTACGCCCTGCTCGATCAGCAGGTAACCCGCCAGGCTGCCATGCTGAGCTATAACGACGCCTGGATCCTGCTGCTGTTGAGCTTTCTGGCGGTGTCGCCGGCCATTCTGCTGCTTCGCAAGTCCAGACGGCAGGCGGCTGCGCCGGCGGGAGCGCACCGAACTGCAGTGAGCAGTGAGCAGTGAGAAGTAAGGAGTGAGAAATAAGGGGTGAGGAGTAAGGAGTGAGGTGCGGCAAGTGGACCTCATCCCGAGGAACGCTGAGCGCAGCGAAGCGGACCGAGGGACCTGCTTAGCGGGCGTCGATATCCGCGGAGGAGATCCCTCGCGATGACGATCCTGGTTCTCAGTTGCTGCTCACTTCTCACTGCTTACCTCTCACCTTTCACCTTTCACCTTTCACCTTCTGACCTTCTCACTTCTTACTTCTTACTTTACAACCATGTCCCCCTCGCCCGAACTCACCACCCTCACGGCCCTGGCACAGGCGCTGAGCCAGCCGGTGAGTCTCGAGGTGTCGCTCGACGCCGCCCTGGGGACGGTGGCGGAATTCCTGGGACTCGAAACCGGCTGGGTCTGGTTGCTGGACGAAGGTTCCGACGAGCCGCGTCTCGCCGCAGCACGCTCCCTGCCCGCCGTATTGCGCAATCACCCCGAGGCGATGCACGGCGATTGCTACTGCCTGTCCACCTTTCGGGCCGGCGACCTCCGTGGGGCCGCCAACGTGAACGTCGTCTGGTGCAGCCGACTGGCCAAGGTCGTGGATGACGGCACAGCAGACGGCACCGGGTTGCGCTGCCATGCCAGCGTGCCACTCATGGTGGGCGAGCGTCGACTAGGAATGCTCAATGTGGCGAGTGGAGACTGGCGAGTGCTGTCGCAGGACGAGCTCAATCTGCTCACCACGGCCGGGGCCCTTGTGAGCCTGGCTGTGGAGCGCACCAGGCTCGAGGCCGCGGGGGTCGAGGCCGCGGCCGCCGAGGAACGCAATCGGCTCGCGCGGGAGATCCACGACACGCTGGCTCAGGCACTGGCGGCGGTCACCATGCAGCTCGAGGTCGCCGACTCCCTGGCCGGCGGCCAGGCCGATGAGCGGCTGAGCCGGGCGGTTGCGCGAGCGCTCCAGCTAGCGCAATCCACGCTGGGGCAGGCGCGGCGGTCGGTGCTTGATCTCCGTGCCACACCGCTCGAGGGACGGACGCTCCCCGAGGCGGTCCAGGCTCTCCTGACCGCTACCGAAGGCGAGACGGCAGACCGAATCGACTTCCGCTTGGAAACTGGCGGCTTCGAAGCCGGGATGCCGGATCTGCCGGAACCGCTGGAGGTTGGTCTCTATCGCATCGCCCAGCAGGCACTGGCCAACGTCGCACGCCACGCCGACGCCAGCCGAGTCACAGTGCGGCTGACCCGTGAGCCGGAGCGGGTACGCTTGCGAATCGAGGACGATGGTACCGGGTTCGATCCGTCGTCGGTCCGCCCGGGTCGCTTTGGCTTGATCGGCATGAGTGAGCGGGCTCGGCTGCTGGGTGGGACCCTCACAGTCGAGAGTACGCCACAGCGTGGCAGCGCAATCGACGTCATCGTGCCGCTCGGTGCCACCACTCTGGCGCCAGTCGATCTGCTACAGTGACCCATACTGCTGATGTGCCGCCCGGCCGCGGCCGGATCCGAGTGGCCGTCGCCGACGATCACCCGGTAGTGCGCGAGGGACTCGTAGGAATGTTGGAGACCCAGGCGGATTTCTCCGTGGTGGGGGAAGCCGCTACCGGAGGCGATACGCTCGCGCTGGTCGCCCAGGCCGATCCCGACGTGTTGCTTCTCGATCTGGAGATGCCGGAGCTGGACGGTGTCGGGGTGCTCCAGCGAATGCGGATGTCGGGCTCACGCACCCGGGTCATCGTCTTTACCGTCTTCGATACCGACGAACGGATCATTGCCGCACTCGAGGCGGGTGCGGCGGGTTATCTGCTCAAGGGAGCGCCTCGAGCGGAGCTGTTCGCGGCGGTCCGGGAGGTGGCCGCCGGCGGATCCCTCCTGGCTCCGATCGCGACCGCGGCGGTACTGCGGCTGGTGCGGGGCGGGGGCGACGCCACCGCTTCAGGCCCGGCGCTCACCCCGCGAGAGCAATCGGTGTTGGAGCACCTGGCCCGCGGCCTGGGAAACAAGCAGATCGCGGCTGCGCTGGGCATCTCCGAACGGACCGTGAAGTTTCACGTGAGTTCGGTCTTCACTAAACTCGGCGCATCCAATCGCACTGCCGCGGTCGCCCGCGCGGCTCAGGCGGGGCTGATCACGCTGTGAAGCAGTGAGCAGTAAAGCAGTGAGCAGTGAGCAGTAAGCAGTGAGAAGTGAGGAGTAAGGAGTAGGGGCGTAGAGATAAGCTGGTCATCCCGAGCGCAGCGAGAGATCTTCTGCGCGATCCCGGTACTCGGGGGCCTTCACGGATAATTGGGCCGGGGCCTTCGCGGAGCACGCCCCAG
>JBIOUY010000036.1:0-3329 GCA_044867445.1 Gemmatimonadales bacterium | reverse complement strand
CCTCTCTTATCTTCCACCCCGCATGCATCCAGCCATCGCCCGCCACGACCCTTACGCCTCCCTTCGGATCCCCAATTTTCTCTGGTTCATCGCCGGTCTGCTGACGATGAACCTGGCCACCCAGCTGCAGGCAGTGGTGGTTGCCTGGCAAATCTATGCGCTCACTCATGACCCACTCTCGCTGGGGCTGATCGGGCTCGCGGAGGCGTTGCCATTCATCGGATTTGCGCTGCCCGCCGGACACGTGGCCGACCGGGCCCACCGGCTCAGGACCACTCGACTCGCGCTCATCGCGCTGCTGGGCTGCTCGATTGCCCTGCTGGGCTTCACCCTCAGTCCCAGAGTAGTTCACAGCGGACGGGTCTGGCCGATCTATCTCGTCATCGTGCTCAGCGGGATCGCCCGGAGCTTTCTGCAGCCGGCGCGAACCGCTCTCAGCGCGGAAGTCGTACCCCGAGCGCTCTATCCCAACGCAGTCACCTGGCGAAGCTCGACGTGGCAGCTCGCCGCGGTGCTTGGTCCCGCATTCGGCGGACTCATTTACGGCTTCGGGAATGCGACGGCGGCATATGCAGTGGATGTCTCCCTCATGTCCCTTGCGCTCCTGGCCATCGCCCGCATCCGACACGTACCCGAAGCACCGCGCTTGAGCGACGCGACCGTATGGGAGAGTCTCGCGACCGGAGTGCGCTTTGTCTGGAACCACTCAGTGGTTCTCGGTGCGCTCACGCTCGATCTCTTCTCGGTGCTGTTCGGCGGCGCAACAGCGCTGCTTCCCATCTTTGCGGCGGAGATCCTGCACGTTGGACCGCAGGGGCTCGGCCTGCTTCGGGCAGCTCCGGCTGCTGGGGCGGTTGGGATGTCGCTCGTGCTGGCCCATCGCCCGCCACTCCGACGTGCCGGCCGCACCCTGCTGATCAACGTGGCCTTGTTCGGTCTCTGCATGATCGGGTTTGGTCTTTCGCGGCAGTTTCTTGTCTCCCTGGTCCTCCTGGCCGCCAGCGGAATGGTGGACACGGTGAGCGTCGTGGTTCGCTCCACGCTCCTGCAGGTTCTCACGCCCAACCACCTGCTCGGCCGGGTCTCGGCGGTCAACGCCATTTTCATCGGCAGCTCCAACGAGATCGGGGCCTTCGAGTCCGGCGTGGCGGCGAAGTTGCTCGGCACGGTTCTATCCGTGGTTCTCGGCGGAATGGCTACTTTGGCGGTCGTTGGGATTACCGCGTGGCGGGTCCCTGAGCTGCGGAGGTTGCGGGAGATTCGCGGTACGGGGTGACAGGTGAGAGGTGACAGGTGGCGAAGCGTATGAGGGCGGGTCTCCCCGCCCTCAACGCCCTGAGGCTTATGCCGCCGATTCGCCGGCGCGCTTGGACTTTCGGGTCTCCACCTGGTGCTTCAGCCAGTCGATCTGATCCTTGATCGTCTGACGTGTCGCCCGGGTCGCGAGCCACTCCAGGGCGCGCTTCCGCTCTTCCTCGGTAAAGACCGGTGAGTCAGCCAACCGCTGATAGAAGGCGATCTGCTTCTCAGTGGGCGCATACGGCCCGGCCGGCGTGACGGACTCGGGAGAACGATTCTCCACGCCTTCGGCCACTTGCGCGGCCTTGGCAACGCCGCGCAGGGCACCCTGCTGCCCCTCCACTACTCGGGCCTGTCCTGACTGGCGCGCGCTGGCGATGACCTGAGCCCGAATATTTCCTGGGATCAGGCGGAACCGCGCATTTCGCGCTGCCTTCATGGCTCCGGCCTCAAACCAGTGAGGGTTCAACTGCCGGCCTCGCCGGGCCACGATCTCCTCCCCCGCCAGAATCCTTCGCACAAAATCTCGGATCTCGGGCTCGCCGAAATTCTCCACCATCCAGCCCAGGTAGTCTCGGCCATCGTCGGTGGCAAGGAGCTCGCGATAGGTCTTGCCGCGATACTTCTTGCTGGGGACCTTGCTATCGAGATCCAATTGGGCCGGTTCATAGTAAAGCGGCTGCCGTTTGACGCCGATCACCTGATCTAGCCGCACCTCCTGGCCGGTTGGGGAGACTGCAAAGCGGGCGGCCTTCACCTTGAAAAGCGCTTCACGGTTCTCGCCCTCTCCGATGACTTCGTGCTGCAGATCCTCCTCGCGGATGACCTGGCCCTGGGCGACCAGCGCCATGCAACACTCATCCACGCCGGTTTTCGAGAGACCCACGACCTCCTGACCGCCCTCCTTTACCACGTAGACGAGATCGGTGTTTGCAATACCTTCGAGCTCCTTGCGAAGTGCCTCCTCGTCCATCCGGTCCATCAATTGAAACGGGTCCCACGGCGCCGGCGGCACCGGTAGAACCTCGGTGGGATTCGGTGTGGCTTCTGACATCGTCGTCTCCTGCTGTTTCGTAGCGGACGCCAAGGGTCGTCCGAGTGATTCGCTCCCCGGATGCCGGGGTGGCGATCTCCGACCTCTCATGGCTGACACATTCGAGGCGGAGGAGAACCGTTGGAAAGTAGTGGAGGACCTGCGAGTCTGCGGAGGGGCAAACGGCCCAGCACAACCCAACGTAAGCTAAAAACTACCAATAACTTACATTGTTGTCAATGGTAGGGATGGCCGAGCCTTGGGTCGCTATGTAGGGAGCTTGCAAGAGCTTACGACCGTCGATCTGAGACAGGGGGGAGGGGTATGTCCAGCGGGTTGCGCCCAAACGGAAGAGGGACCGGTTTTCTCCACCGGTCCCTCTCAGTTTGCGCGGCTATCCACGCCTGGGTTACTCATCAGTCTGGTCTTTCTTGTAGAGCCAGTACTCCGGTCCGGCCAGATTCTCGGGCCAATCGCCCAAGTGGATGTCTCCCCGCCACGCCTCGGAATCGGCGGGTTCCCAGTCTCCATCTGGCGTGTCCCAGGGGAGATCTCCACCGCTCTCCCAGGGACGCCCATCCTGTTGACTCATACTTCCTCCTCCTTCGCAGCTCGGGGAACACCGCGTGGCGTTCCCGTATAGAGCAAATGCCGGGCCGGAGGCTCGGGTTCCCGCTTGGATACCTTGCCCAACAGGGGCTCGGTGCTCGAGCTCTCCCTTTTAGTATCGACCGACGGGGCCTGGAGATGAGGTGGGGGGGCTCACCCTGGCGGTGGCCAGCCAATCACAGGAAACCAAGTGTGTCTCGGGGCGGCCTGAAGGTGCGGCACCGGTCACCGTGAGACAGGAATGTATCGGCGGTTGCGGGCCTTCCGTCCGGGGTGTAGCGCCACTACAATTCCGCTCCTTCGTCGATCGGGACGTGGCGCAGCCCGGTAGCGCACTGCAATGGGGTTGCAGGGGTCGCGGGTTCAAATCCCGCCGTCCCGATTCAGG
>JBIOUY010000035.1:0-6319 GCA_044867445.1 Gemmatimonadales bacterium | reverse complement strand
GCCCCGGCTCGGTAGTGGCGATCTGGGCAGCCTTCAGCACGGCATTCTTGATGTCCCCACCACTCCGCGGATACGCCTTGGCCAGAGCCCGGAAGTCCACGTCCGCGGCCAAGGGAGTCTTGCGGGCGTGGAGCTGCACCTGCCAGATCAGCTCCCGCTCCTCCACGTTGGGCATCTCGAAGAGGATATGGGTGCGAATCCGACGTTCGAAGGCGGGATCGATGTTGGCCGCGAGATTGGTGGCGAAGATGACCACGCCGGCAAACGCCTCGAGCTCATGGAGCAACACGTCCACGATCGAGTTCGCCTCGCGCTCGTAGCCGGCGCTCACCGAACTGAAGCGCCGGCCGGCGATGGCATCCGCCTCGTCGAAGAAGAGTACCGCGTCCTGTTGGGCAGCGGCGCGGAAGACCGTGGTCACATGTCTGGCCGTCTGTCCCACCCAGCGGGATTCCATTTCGGCATAGCGTACCACCAATAGCTTCCGATCGAGAGCGTAGGCCAGGGCCTCGGCGCAGATGGTCTTTCCGGTTCCGGGGGGGCCGGCAAAATGGAAGGCCAGGCCCAGCCCGGTCGAGTGCCGTTCGGCGAGCCCCCACTGATGGAAGATCAGGTCGTGTTTACGCACCAGAGCGAGCGCGTGGTTGAGCGAGCGCATGGTCGTGGTCGGCAGCACCACGTCCTCGAAGGAGCGTCGAGGAGTGATTGCCTCGACCAGCTCCCGCGCGGGGATGCCGAAGAACAGATCGCGGATCGCGTCAGCCATGGTCGAAATATGTCACGCTGCCCGCCGGCCGCTGGTCTACTCGCGAATCTGAGGTTGGCGCTTTTCGGCCTCAGCGGTCCGAGCACCGGTTATCCGGTTCCATGCGTCTCGGACGGCTTCCTTGATCTCCTCCCACGCCGCCGGCCGATCTCCCCGGTGCTGGTAGCGTTCCCATCCCTGCGCGAGATCCGGCTCGGCTTCCTCCCAGGTCCGGCCCAGACTGTGAGAAGCCGACTCGAACCCGTACCGAAACGCCGGGCGGAATCGGTCATAGTAGTCGGGCCCGGGTGCATAGGGCCGGCTGCTGAAGTTCTCATGCCAGTAATTGTCTTCGGTCTCCCACGATGCGACCCAACTCGATTCGGGCGGGATGTCGCGCTCGGGGCGCTCGGATGATGTCATCGCTCAGCCTCCATTGTCATCGCTCAGCCTTCATAATGGATCAGGGCTTCACTTCGAAAATGTAGCCACAAGTTGGCCCCATCGATGGTTCCCATTCACACCACCGCTCCCAAACTTTGGGAAATTCCCAAGTGATTGGGAGCGAGTCCTCCCAAGCAGCCCTGAGCAACAGACGAGCCATGAAACAGTAACTCTCCTGCAGCCAATCACTTATCCGCGAAGTCGCGATCGCTTGAATCTGCGGCACACCGAGTGCCTTAGGGAAGGCCGTTCCCGAGGACATTCGCTGGATGTTGAGGAGCTCAATGCTTCGTTTGACCCGCATACGCGCTCGCTCCCAGGAGGTCACGGTCGAGGCCGAAGGCCAGATCGTGGCGGAATGGGTTGCCCTCCTAGAGGAAGAGTGTCGGGAGCTGTTGGAGGCCGACAACCGCGTATCGCTCGACCTGGGGAAAGTGAGCTATCTGGATCAGCGGGCGGTCAAGATGCTCCACGATCTCGCGGGTACGCCGGTTTCCATCATCAACTGCTCGCCATTGGTCGCTGAGCTGCTGCGGGAGGATGCCCCATGACTGCGGCTCGTACCGCCGAACCAACCATGACACAGGGCGAATTCGAGACCCTGCTCAGGCCGATTCTCCCGATGGCCTTCGGCACGGCGGTACGACTGACTCGCGATCGGACCGAGGCGGAGGATCTGGTGCAGGATGCCGCGCTGCTCGCCTTCCGCGGGTTCGCCTCCTTCGAGCAGGGCACCAATTTCAAGGCTTGGTTCTTTCGCATTCTGACCAACGCGTTCTACAGCCGGCATCGCAAGGAAAAGCACCAGCGGGCCCATATCAGCACCGAGGACCTGGAGCCACTGTATCTCTATAACCGGATCACGGAGACCGGGCTGCACAGTCACCAGCCCGATCCGGCTTCCGCCCTGATGGACCGGCTCGACTCCGAGCAGGTTGCCGAAGCAATGGATCGGCTCCCAACGGAGTATCGAGTCGTCACGAGCCTGTATTTTATCGAGGATTTCTCCTACCAGCAGATCGCAGAGGTGGTTGGCTGCCCGGTGGGAACGGTTCGCTCACGGCTCCACCGGGGTAGGCGGATGCTGCAAAGGGCGCTCTGGCAGGTGGCCGAGGAGAGGGGGGTGGTTTGCACCTAGGCCCAGGTAGGGCCCATACTCCTGCAGCATGCAATCGGTTCACTCGGAAGATCCGCTTAAGCCTCAGGCGTCGGCCCCGTGATCGTGATGGACCGGGAGAACCTCTGGGTGCCCGGCTGGTCACACGTCCTCTCCACCACAAACGACATCGTCGAGTTGGAAGCCTTCCGCGAGCGGGTCGGCGCGCCGCCCCAGGCGCTTCAGCTGAGCAACCGGCGATGGCCGCATCTCGACCTCAAGCTCGAACCGCGCGACCGGGCGCTGGCCGACCCTACCATCCGGGTGTTCGACCGAACCGCCGACATGTTGCGCTTCGTCAAATCTCTTCGAGCTCTCCTGTGAGAGAGATCACGTTCGTGCAGCCGGCCGAGGTGAAGCCGGTGGCCCTCAGAGGATCTTCTTCCCAAAAGCCGATTGCACCAGCTCGACCGCAAATGCGGCAGAAGCATTCCGATCGTCCAGGATCGGATTCACCTCCACCATCTCCAGCGACGTCATCAGCCCCGAGTCGGACAAGAGCTCCATGATGAGGTGGGCCTCCCGGTAATCGAGGCCGCCTTTAACCGGGGTGCCGACCCCTGGGGCAACCATTGGATCGACCGCGTCCAGATCGAAGCTCACGTGCAGGTATGCGGTTCCGTCGGTCACCCGGGCCATTGCCTTCTTCATCACCCGGTGGATTCCGTGCCGGTCGATGTCCGACATGGTATGCACCTGCACTCCGTAGCGCTTGAGCCGGATCTTTTCCCCTTCATCCAGGCTCCGGATCCCAACCAGAGCGACATTGGCCGGATCAACTTTGCGGAAGTCGCCCCCGACTCCGGTCAGCTCCTCCGGCCCGTCGCCCAGCAAGGAGGCCAGCGGCATGCCGTGGATATTGCCGCTTGGGGAGGTCTCGGGCGTGTTGATGTCGCCATGAGCATCGACCCAGAGTAGCCCGACCTTCTTACGTTGCTGATGGGCACGTGCGGCGACCCCGGAAACGGTGCCCACCGCGATTGAATGATCGCCGCCAAGGATCAGGGGGAAGTCTCCCCGATCCATGACCCGCTCGACTTTCCGGCAGACCAGTCGAGAGGCTCGTGCAATCTCGCCGAGATATCGGGCGTGCTCATCGCCCACCCGGAGCTCTTCCAGGTTCTTGATGGAGAGATCGCCTTCGTCCACCACCTTGTGCCCCAGCTCTCGCAACCGCTCGGAGAGGCCGGCGATGCGGATCGCGGACGGCCCCATGTCCACTCCCCGCCGGCCGGATCCGAGGTCCATCGGGACCCCCACCAGATGGACGATCACCCGCGGAGCACTCGCTTGCCACGAGGCCGCCAGCGCACTCGGGCCAGCGACAGCCGGCCTCGGCCGTTGAACCGGATGCCTTCTCGCTCGAGCAGCATGCGTTGAGTCAGCTCCGCACCGGGGGAAGCGCGCAGGCTGATGCCACCTGCAGCGTTCACGACCCGGTGCCAGGGAACCGTCGTGCCGGAGGGTAATGCGTGAAGGGCGTAGCCTACCTGACGGGCGTGTCCTGCCAGCCCGGCGAGTTGGGCAATCTGTCCGTAGGTCGCAACCCGGCCGCGGGGTATTCGGCGAACGATCCGGTAAATGGCGGCGTAGCTGCCCGGTTCGCGGGACGCCAAAGTCTCAGCTCTTCCGACGGCTGCCTGCGATCACGAGGGCGAGTCCGCCGACGATGGCGAGGGCGCCGGCCCAAGTCGGCACCGACCGCTTCTCCTCCACCGAGGCCTTGAAGTCGCCGATCTTGATGACGCTGCGGTTGGAGGAGTAGCTGAGTCCGCGCACGAGAACAAACCCGCCTAGCAGCACGAGGACGATGCCGATCAGGAGCGATGGCTTCATGGGCCTATAAGGTAACGCGTGGGTGATGCGTAAAGTATATCGATCTGCCGACAGTCGTTGGTCTTTGGTCGTTGGTACCGCCTTCTCAAACCACCGCCCTCACCACCCCCCCATCCACCCGGAGCGCCGCGCCGTTGGTGGCCGAGGCTCGCGCGCTGCAGATGTAGGCGATCATGGCCGCCACCTCCTCCGGCCGCGCAAACCGGCGAAGCAGCGAGCTGGGCCTCGCGCTGGCGAAGAACTCGCGCTCCATGGTCTGAGAATCGATCCCCCGGCTCTGGGCCAGGCGCTGGACGAACAGGACATCGGCCCACGGCACCTCCTGGGTCAGGATCTCACAACCTTCCGCCGTGCCCAGATCGGCGGCGACCCCGCCCAGGTGGGCTCCGGACACCGCGGCCCGAATCGCGCGAACGGCGGTTGCGACCCGCGCCTCGGTCCGGCCGTTCACCATAACGGCCGCGCCCTCGGAAGCGAGCGCCTGGGCCGTGGCGAACCCGATGCCCGCGGTCGAGCCGGTGACCAGGGCCCGGCGGCCTCTCAGCCCGAGGTCCATTCAGCAGGCATCAGTCAGGCACAACCTACCGCGTAGTCCGCACTGCCCGGGGATGGCTCATTGCCGCCTCCACCTCCGAAACCTCGCGCGGGGCCTGGGACACTCGCTCGACACCTGTCGGGGTCACGAAGTAATCGTCTTCGATGCGCACCCCGATGTTCTTATATCTCTCAACTGCCGGTTTCACCTGGTTGATCATAGCCCGATTCCGCGGCGTGTCCGGCAACCCATCCAGGGCCGACGCGCGGACATAGAGGCCGGGTTCTATGGTGAACGCGTCGCCCACCTGGAAGGTGAACGGCGGTACATCGCTGTACTGGGCGGGATCGTGGACATCGAGGCCGATCCCGTGGCCGTACCCGTGGTAGCTATAGAGATACCACTGGGGACAAGGCTCTCCCTCGCGACGGAATCCCGGTCGAACGGGGCAGAGACCCTCCGGTGCATCGAACACCGCGTCGGCCGACTCGATCAGTCCCAGTTTGGCCAGGCCCGCCTTGATGACAGCTCGAGCCGCGCGGTAGGAGGTGTCCCGCGAGGTGCCCGGTTTGACCAGTCGTTCGGCGGCCTTCTGCGCATCCAGCACCATCTGATAAATCGCTCGCTGTCCCTGTGTGAAGCTGCCGCCGACGGGAACCGTGCGAGTGATGTCGGCGGCGTACCCCTCATAGCTCGTGGCCACATCCATCAGGAGGACCTCACCGGCCTGGAGCACCCTTCGCCCGGCGGGGTAGTGGAGGACGGTGGAGTTGGGCCCGGATCCGACGATCGAGGTATACGCGGGCCGGTCACCACCCAAACGGCGGAAGGTAAACTCCATGGTCGCCTGCACCTGGTTTTCACTTCGGCCGGGCGCGATCATCTCCATGGCCGCCAGGTGCCCCTTATCGCTGATCTCGATGGCCTTTCGAAGTAGGGCCAGCTCTGCCGGGCTCCGATGAGCGCGCAGCCGGTCCACGATCGGCGTGGCGTCCCGCACTTGGAGCGATGTATGCCGTTCCTGGAGCAGGCGAACCAGCGTTCGCGAGAAAGAAAGCGTATCGCTACCGGCGAACTCGTTGGACTGGAAATCGCCTACCAGGTAGAGCGGGAGCCTGGTTTGGGCCAGGGAGTCGAGGAGAGGTAGCAGCCCGGCCGCATAGCGCACCTCAAGACCGGTCTCTCGCGCCAACGCGGCCGAATCAGTGGACCGTCCGTTGTACAGCGCCGCCCTGAGGTTGGTCGGGGGAACAAAGAGAATGCCCGTGGTCCCTCGAGTCCGCTTGATCAGCACCAGCGCGGCGTCAGGCTCGAGATATCCGGTGAGATAGCGAAATGCCGGAATCTGATAGAAGTCGGGATAGTGATTGATCGGCTCTCGTCCCCCTGCTGAGAGTACGAAGCCGCTATCGATCTGCTGGATCAGTGCCTGGCGCCGTTGGGCGTATTCGCGGCTGGGAATTTGCGCCTGAGCCGGGAAGCCAAGGCAGGAGAGGAGCAGCAGCGCCGCTGAACGCATTGGAGCCTCGGAAGAAGTCAGGCGAGATCGGGGAAGAGCGCCGGGAAGTCCTGGATCAAGGCCCATCCGGTACCCGGGGCGACG
>JBIOUY010000034.1:0-2474 GCA_044867445.1 Gemmatimonadales bacterium | reverse complement strand
GTCGCGCCGTCCTTGAAGGTCACGGTGCTGCCGGCTGGCGGAGTGCCCGCGGCAGCCGTGACGGTCGCGGTAAAGGTGACCGCCTGGCCGAACACTGAGGGCTGGCTGGAGGAGCTGACGCTCGTCGTCGTGGTCGTGGTGATCGTCTCGACCTGCGTGACGGTGCAATTGCCGCCGTTGCAACTGCTCGCTGCCGCAGTCGCCGTGAGCGTGGGTGTGCCCGGCGTTGCGTCCTTGTAGAAGAAGTTGATGGTCGAGGACGAGGTCGGGATCGTGACTGACGTCACGATGCTGCTGTTGTTGCAGTTGCTCGCCGTATGGAAGGTCCCGCCCGAGCTACTCGAGAGCGTGACAGCGGTGGGATGGCCATTCTCCGGGTTGCTGCCCTGCTGGAGCTGCACCGTGATGGTGGGCGAGCACGAGCCTCTGGCCACGGTGAACGGCGCAGTGGTGTAGACCAGCCGGTTGCCGTCCGTAAAGGTGGTCTGGGCTGTGCGACCGGAGCTCTCGCCGACGGCGGTCAGGACGAACCGAACGCCGAAGTCGTGCTCCTCGGGGGTGAAGTTGTTGTTGAAGATCTTTCCTTCGGTATCGGCCACAGCACTCAGAGTGCGGTCTCCATGCACCAGCGGATCCTCGTGCAACTGCATCACCACTGTTTCGCCTGGCGCCCAGCCGGTGCCGGTAATCGTGACCGTGTCCCCCGGTGCATAGTCCTCGCGGTCGGTGCGGATGGTCGCGATGGCTTCGCTGGGCTCTCCCGCCGTGGTCACCAGCACGACCCGGGTCGAGCGCCCACCTGTGGCATCGTTCGTAGCGGCCGGTTCGGCACCACGCACCAGGCCGTACGACGCCATGTTGGAATAGCCGATCTGGAGGCCACTGCTGTCGGTAAGGATCGTGGTGCCCGTCGGAGTCAGCACCTGCACGTTGCCGTACACATCGAGCGTGGTATCTGCCGCGATTACTACGGGTGAGATGGCAGGCAACCAGCCATACCGTGCGGCCGCATCATCCGAGTTGTCCTGCAGCGCCACCAGCCCCGGCCCGTGGGTCCCGGCCGAATCCGGCCGCGCCCAGCCCGCCAGATTCCGGATCAGTCCGTCCTTGGCGCTCCGGTTGGTGGAGCCCACGTCCGGCGTTCCCGACCAGATCGCGGTGCGACCGACGAAGGCGCTCTTGAGCCGGGCACTGATCGTCGCATCGCGCAGCAAGCTGTACGGCTGAGTATCGGGGCCATCCGCCAGGGACGGCACAACGAAGACCGCATACGTGGAGAGGTCCGCGGTCGCGAGGTCGACCGTGCTCTGACTTCCGTCGTATCCCCCGTCCACGCCACCCGGAAAGAGGGTAGCATCGGCGCTGAGAGCGGTCCTGATGACGTTGCAGCCGGTGGCATCGATGCCGACAGGACAGTAGACCAGAGCCTTTTGTGCCTGCAGCGCGACCGGGGCGGCGAGGAGCCAACCGGCGGCCAGGATGGCCGCCAGGGCAAAGTTCTTCCGGGGCATGAGGAGTCTCGGAGTAGGGAAACGGCCTATTCGCACGCGTCGGCGATGACCGCGTTGAGCGAGAGCTGCTTGCTGTTCAACTCTTGCTTGCGCTGCTCCAGGTGGGCCGCGGTGAGCAAGCGGGTCACCTGCAGAAGCTGGCGCCGATACGCGGCACACACGCTCGACTGGCCGTTGGAAGCGGCGGACAGCGATAGCGCAGGCTTCTTCACCACTGCCGTCGCGGTCCGATTAACCGGGCGCTCTTTCAGGATGTTGTCGGCGCACCCTGTGGTGCCGATGAGACTCACCAACGCAACCGCGAGCAGTGGGACGCGAGACATGGGCAATCCTCCGGATAACCCGCCGGGCAAACACCCGTCGAGGCTGACGAGACCACACGCTGTTCGAGATGCGCCTCCGGCCTAGCCTAGAGGCGAAGAGCGCGCGGGCGGACTCCGGCGTGGAGCACGCGGCCGCGTGATGCAATTGATGTCACGTAGGGACTAGGAGGATATGCAGAGAGTGGGCCAGCGCGGAATCAACCCACAACTTCAACCGGGCTAACAGTTAGGAAGATCGGCCCGGGTGTTGCACGCGGCCTGCGGTGCGGCGGGTGTTCTACAGGTAGAACGACGCAGAGGACGCAGAGGGCGCAGAGGACGGAGGATCCAGAAAAGAGAAACGTCATCCCGAGGGAGCACCGTGACCGCCGGACCTCCTAAAGCGGTGTCGATACCCGTGGAGCAGGTCCCTCGCTTGCGCTCGGGATGACGATCTCTTACCTCTGCGTCTTCTGCGTCTTCTGCGTCTTCTGCGTCTTCTGCGTCTTCCGCGTTCTCTGCGTCCTTACCTAGGGCTTCTCCACCGGCAGCCGGACCGCATTGCCCCACTCGGTCCAGGAGCCGTCGTAGTTGCGCACGTTGTCGAAGCCCAGCAGATAGGTCAGCGCGAACCAGGTGTGCGAAGACCGCTCGCCAATCC
>JBIOUY010000033.1:0-11645 GCA_044867445.1 Gemmatimonadales bacterium | reverse complement strand
TCTGACACCACCTTCCACTGGCCGCCGACCTTCTTCCACACCGTCACGTAATTGCCGTGGTCATCGATCTTCTTCCCCTTGGGACCGGTCCACGATGCCTGGTAGGTCCCTCGCTCGGCCGCCATATCGCCGGCGTCGGCCACTATGATCGTGCTGGGTGCGAAGGTGAGCTTGAAGTCCTTGCTGTTCCGCAGCATCGCGCCTACACCCTTGGTGACTTCGTCCGGACCCTTCATCGCCTTGGTTCCAGGCGGCATTTCGTAGCCGTCGTCAGCGAAGAGCTGCCCTATTCCGGCGCTGTCCTTGTCAGCGAACATCTTCTCCCACTTCCGTCCGATGTCCCGAATGGCGTTCTCCTCGGCCTGCTTGTCCACCTTGGGCGGGCCGGCCGCGGTACTGTCGCTGGTCATGCCTGCGGTCTTCGGCTGATTGCAGCCGGTGGCGAGCGCCAGAGCCAGGAGGCCCAAAGCTGACGCGATGGGAGTGCGCATGGCTTCTCCAGTTTGTGATGGTAGAAATGCGAAGGTAATGGCCAAACGGGCTGTGGCAAGAAGGATGTGACGGCCATCCTGTCCTACCGCCGAACGTAGAAGTAACGTATGGACAAGATGGCGCCTCTCCGGCCACTCGTTCGCCTCGCCGCTCCGCTCACCACCCTCGCCCTCTGGGGTTGTGGCGGGGGAGACTTGGTGTTGCCGGGGGGCAACGAACAACCGCAAGTCATAGTCATGCAAGGAAATGACCAGCAGGGCCGGGCCGGCGAGCTGCTGGCCATCCCGCTGCTGGTGCGAGCGGTGGACGCTGCGGGAGCCGGGATCCCCAATCGGACCGTTCTGTGGGTGGTGCAGACCGGCGGCGGGAGCATCAGTGACGCGGCCGCCGTCACCGATGCTGACGGCTTCGCCAGCGCCAAGTGGACCCTGGGTCCAGCAGCGGGCGAGAATACGCTGGAGGCTCAGGTCCCCGGCATCGACACCGTGACCTTCACGGCGACAGCGACCACTGACGGCGGGGGAGGCGGCGGTGGAGGGACGCCGAGTGCCGAGCGCTCCACCATCGCGGCAGACCCGACCTCGATCGTGGTCGGAACCGAAACGTCCACCATCACGGTGACAGTCCGGGACGACAACGGCGATCCGGTCGAGGGCGCGACCGTGGTGCTTCAGGCCACCGGCGACGGCAACACTCTGACTCAGCCGTCGGCTGCCACCGGAGCCGACGGCATCGCCACCGGAACGCTGCAGAGCACGGTGCCGGGAACCAAGATGGTATCGACGACGGTGAACGGATCGGTGCTGCTGAACGATACCGCCGAGATCACCGTCACCCCGGCGCACACCGACGTGGATCATCTGGTGTTCCTGGTGCAGCCACCGCAGGAGGTGCGGAAGAACGAGTCGTTCTCGGTTCAGGTGGCGTTGGTCGATGTGAACGGCGACGTGGTGCCGTTGTCCGGGATCGTGATCTATCTCGGGCTGTTCCGGGAGGGGCAGGACGTGCCGAACAATGATCCTCTCGTGGGAGAACGCTTTGTCGCCACCGTAGACGGCGTATCCACTTACAACCTGCAGGTCGACAAGAAGGGGAAGTACCGGCTGCGGGCACTCACCGACGACCTACCGGAGCTCGGCCCGCACGGCCCCGAGCCCTTCCTGTTTAGTGATCTATTCGAGGTGAAGTGACTCGGAAGGGTGACAGGTGACAGGTGACAGGTGACAGGTGACAGGTAAGAGGTGAGAGGTGAGAGGCCCTCGCTGTGCTCGGGATGACGACCCCTCACGTCTCACCTTTCACGTCTCACCTTTCACCTCCCGGCCACCACCCTCCAACTCGCGCTTCCGACCCCATCCGACGCCACCACCTCAACCTCGCTTCTCGAGGTGGAGATCTCTACCTGGCCGCCCCGCGCGAACGACAGCACCTCGCCAGTCTGCGGATCGCGGACCATGACCATGGGATGGGCCGAGGCGTCCCAGCGCAGGGCCACGCCACCGGCGACTCGGTGCGCCTCGAGACCGGGGGGAGCGGCGCGAACGGCGGGAGCGGCGCGGACTGCCTCGGCGGCGCCGCCCGGAGCAGCCAGTCTGAGGCCGCTGAGCTGAGCCACGGGGCCTAAGGGCACGGCAAAGGCGAACTGCCTAGTGCCCCGCGGATCGTCGGCCACCTGCGCCGCGTCGAAGGAGAGGCTGAAGAGCGGCGCACCGTTCGCCGCACGGCCTTCGACCGAGTACGGGCCTCGCGCCTTGGGTAGGCTGGGGCGAGTCATCACCTCGAAGGCGGGCTCGAGCACCGGGACTCCATTGACGATGCGGCCCCACACCAACAGGCAGCGCTGCGCCAGTCCTGATGTTAGCGCCACCACGGGCGCATCCCCGTTGCGAAAGGCAAGCACCGCCCGATAGGTGTAGTCGCTGACCCATGGGTCGGGGCAATACCCCATGATGTCTGGGGAGCCCGGGGCCCTGAGCTCTTCGTGCTGCATGTCGATGCCGAACACCCCGATGTTGCCGGCCGGATAGGGATAATCGGGATCCACGCCGCTGGGGTTTCCGCACGGCGTGTGCAGCCGGCCAAAGTTGTGGCCGATCTCGTGGGCCATAACCCGGCTCCGGTCGAACTCGTCGTCGTATCCGATCGCGCTCGGCAGTCCGACATAACCCAAGCCCGCGAGTCCGGAAGAGTAGCCCCGCCGGACGACGCCGTAATAGTTCCGGTTGGTGCCCTCAACTACTCGTAGAGCTTCGACCTCGCCCAGAATCGTCACCCACGCGCCGTTCGCGTCAGTGGGCTGGAGCGGGGCAGTGGTGGTCGTGGTGTAGACCGCATGCACGTCTCCATCGGCGGTGGCCACCGGGTAGATCTGCCGGATCAGCTCCAGAAAGCGCGCCTTGTTGGTGGCTGACACGTCGCCCTGGAGCCCGTTCGCCTCCTGCTTCACCGGGACGAACCGCACGCCGAGGGTCGGGAGCGTCTGTACTTCGAACGCTTGGGGCACTCCAGAGGTGGGGAAGACGTTATCACTCTCGTCCGCTTCCGGGATCGCGTTTCCCGGATCCACATCGACCAGCATCGAGAACCCGGGACCGAAGGCGGCCGGAGGAATCTTCACGTTCCATGAGCTGGTAAGCCGGCCCTCACTCTTGTCTGTCGGGGTTGCGGAGCTCGGAGCCGGAATGGTGAAGGTCGAGATGAGCGAGCCGTTTCGGAACAGCCTTACCCGCACACTCGGAGTCGCGGTGTTCGTCTGGTTCGACACCACGAAGACCCGCAGGTATCCGTCGCGGTTGGCCACCATCGGAATGTCATTACGGGTGGTCTGCACGCTCTGGGTCAGCTGCCAGCTGTCGATTCGGAGGTTGAGCGTGGGTGCCACGGCGGGCCCGTAGGTAACCGTCGCGTTTGCGGTCGCGCCCGCGGCAACAGAGACCGATTGACTTGCCGGACTCGGCGGATACCGCGTATTGCCGTTGGAGACTTCGGAGGCCGCCACGGCGTAGCTCCCCGTTGCCAGACCGGTGAGCGTCTGCGTTGCGGTCAACTGCGCGCTGAAGCCGCCCGGACCCGTGACCGTCACCGCGGCGTTGACTCCGCTCGGCAGCCCCGTAATCGTCACCGTCAGGCCGCCCGTTGTAGCGCTGCAAGTCACAGCGAAGGCAACCTGGACGTTGCCGCCGGCCGGCACGCTGAACCCGCGCGGGTTCTGGCCGCCCACGGAGCAGTTGCTCGCGACGCCCGTGAGGTCGACCGTGTGGGTGCCCTGAGCCAGATCCGAAACCGTTGCTGTCGCGTTCACCCCGATCGTCTGAGCTGCACCGTTATCGATCTTGAACTGGTAGCCGTCGGGGTCGGGGTTCGGCCCGCTGGTGCTGGTGGTGAGCTCCAGTGCGCCAGGGGCGGGTGGTTCTGCCTGACAGACGACCTCGAAGGCGACTGTCGCTGTCTCCCCCGCGACGACGGTCACCGCTCGGGGGTTGTCACCGGTTACCGCGCAGTTTTCCGCGAGATCGCCGAGGCCGACCGCATGACTCCCCGGCAACACTGAGGCGAGTGCGACCGTGGCCTGGGCCGCGATCGGCTGGTTGTCCAGGCTATCCAGGAGTAGGCGATAGCCATTGGGATCGGTCGGATCTCCGGTGGAGGTGGTCGTGACCTGGATCGTCCCGGTGGTGGGAGCGCAGGTGATGGCGTAGCTCGCGGCCGCAACTTCGTCCGCCATAACGCTCACATCGATGCGGGTGCCAGCCGGCACGATGCAGTTGCCGGCCAGTCCGGAGAGCTCGAGGGAGTGTGGGCCCGCGGCCAGATCGGTCAGGCGGAGGACCGCGTTGGATCCGACGGCTATCGGCTCCGTGCCGTCGATGCTGACCAGATAACCATCAGGATCCGGCTCCGGCCCCGAGGTAGTGGTGGTGAGCTCCAACGTGCCGAGCTGGGGAACAGTGATGTCGCCGCCACCGCCTCCACAACCAAGCCATGTCGTGGAAACGGTCGCGAGAGTAGCAACAGCAAGCAGGCGGCGGCCTGATCGCATTACGGGCCCCGATACCAATGAGATGGCGGGTCGGCGAAAACGCAGCTGAGGGTGGGGACGGCAGAATCTCACACCGGGTACGCCCTAAGGCAAGCCGCTCGCGACTGCCGCATGTGAGCCTGCTCACGGGAACGCCATCCGGCACGCTGCAGTATGGCACGCATGAATGCCGATTCGACGACTCTGAGAGGCCACACTGTCCTGGTAACCGGCTCGACCGACGGCTTGGGCCGTCTCGTGGCGGAGCGCCTGGGTGCGACCGGGGCGAATGTCTTGCTACACGGTCGCGACCGAACGCGAGGCGAGCAGGTTCGGAGGGCGGTCGAGGCCGCTGGTGGCACCCCAACCTTTTATCAGGCCGACTTCGGTTCTCTCGCCGAGGTGCACCGCCTGGCCGAGGCGATCCGGCGGGACCACGATCGGCTCAAGCTGCTGATCAACAACGCGGGGATTGGCTTCGGCCCCCGAGGCCAGCTGCGCGAAACCAGCGCCGACGGCCATGAGTTGCGCCTTGCGGTGAACTATCTCGCTCCGGTGCTGCTCACCAACCTGCTCCTTCCTTTAGTAGAGGCGGCTGTGCCCGCCCGGATCGTCAACGTGGCCTCGGCCGGGCAGCAGGAGATCGACTTCAGGGACCCGATGCTGACCCGCGGCTACACCGGGCAGCGGGCCTATCGGCAGAGTAAGCTCGCGCTGATCATGTGGACCCTGGATCTGGCGGAGGAGTTGAAGACGCGGGGCATCACAGTCAACGCGCTGCATCCGGCGACCTTCATGGATACCCACATGGTGCACGAGAGCGGGATCTCTCCGACATCCAGCGTGGAAGAGGGAGCGGATGCGGTGACGCACCTGGCGCTCTCCCGCGATCTGGAGGGATGGACCGGCCTGTACTTCAACGGGCTGGAGCGCGCCCGGCCGGATCCGCAGGCCTTCGACCGGGAGGCGCGCCGGCGGCTGGCGGAGCTGACCGGGCAGTTGATTGGCACGGCGGTCCTGTGAGTCCGGCCGTCTCCGCGTCGTCCGAGCGTGCACCCTGCTCGAGCCATCTCCGGAACACTCCTGACGACTGCGCGAGCCGCCACTCGGCCAGGACGTCGAGCGCCATTGCCCGGACCGATCCGCTGGGGGCGGCGACGTCCGAGGTTCGGTAGTCATGCCCGGACTCCCCCGCCGACAGACAACGCTCGAGAAGCCAGCCTTCGAAGCCGTCGGGGTCGGGATCGTCCCGCACCGTCTCCTCCAGCAGCGTGCGTTTGATCGCCATCCCGATCGAGTCAGGAGTGGTGTCGCGCTTGCGCCGCCGCCGGCGGCCCTCGGCCGCATCGAGGGCGGCCAGCAGCTGGCGACAGATCTCGGCCGGTCGCACCTCAACCATGGGCCACCACCCAGGCGTCGAGCGGGAAGCCGCTCACCTGCGGGCGTCGGTAACCTCGGTCCAAGGCCACGAGGTCGAGCTCGATAGTCTCGAGATCCTGCAGGAGGAGCTCGAAAGCAGGGATTCCCTGGAGGGTGGCGATCGACTTGAGGTACCCGCGGCAGCTAGCGCAGGTCTCCACTTTCAGCCTCTCCCCTCGATCCTCCAGGACCAGCGACCCTAGCCGCTCGTGCCCCCGTTCGCCGCAGTAGATGCAGCACAGCCACTCGATCTCCCAATCGCCCGCGCAGCGGCCGCACCGCAGCCGGCGGGTCCGGTCGACTCCGCGTCGCTCCGATAGGATCGGCCATCCCGCGCAGATCGGGCAGTAGCCCTGCGGCCAGAAGCGCGGCACCCGGTCGGCCAGCAGCCGGCCACAGGAATGCAACAGGGGGAGCGCCGCCAGGTCGGCCACCGATACCAACGCTCCGGGGTCGATGCCGCCAGCCTCGGCGAACGCTCCGATCCCGTTTCGGTCTTGCCGCACCGCGGCCGCGAGCAATCCCAGGGCGTCCTCCGCAGTGAGCCGGTAGCCGCGGAGCGACGCCGCGCTCTTCTCCTTCCCAGCAGCCGCAGCCGACGCGAGCCGCCGCACCAGCCGTTGTACGCGGGTGGCATCGACCTCGAGAGTCCGCCCGTGCAGCAGCGGCGCCTGCCCTGACGCGCCCTCATCCCTCCCCGCGGACTCGGCCCCGGCGAAGGGCGCCGACCAACCGGCATCGTCCAGTGCTCGGCGCGCCTGGCCGAGCAGTCGCAGCCAGGAACGCCACTCGGGCCTCTGCCGCGCGAGGTCGGCTAGTCGGGCGGTGGGGTCGGTCCGAAGACCGGAGGTGGTCCCTTGCATTCGACCGGTCCGGTGACGCAGGGTGTGTTGTGGTATGGCTTGGCACCGGCGTGGATCTCAACGGGCTTGCGACGGTTCCCCACGTCCGCGCCCGGCCCGTCACCCCGAGTGCGGGCAGCCTCGGGGCTGGCACAGGCGGTGAGCAGGAGCAAGGACACGGTGAACAGGCGCAAACGCGCACTGTTATACCCGCCGCGCGCCATTATCCCGAGCGGAATCCTCATCCCGAGCAAAGCGAGGGATCTTCTCGCCCAGGGTTCGAACTCGGCCCAACAAGATCCCTCGTCGCTTCGCTCCCCTCGCTGCGCTCGGGGCAGGCTCTCGGGATGAGGATCGGGGCTCCGCTCCTCGGGATGAGAGGCGCTCACGGGCCCGTCACCCTCGCGCCGAGGACATGGACTCCGTTGGAAGAGAGGAGCACAACCACGCGAAGCAGCAAGCCGCCGAGCAGAACCAGCGACGCGCTCCTGACGAGGTGAGGCGGCGCGGGGAGTCCGGCTCTGCGCTCGAGCAGCAGCGGTGCCAGAATTCCAATCCCGATCACCCCGAGCAACAGCACCAGGCCCCACCAGCCAAGGAATATTCGGGCGACGGAGCCCAGGGAGACGACGAACAGGATGAGCACCAGCAGCTCGAGCAGCAGCACTCTCCGGTCGAACCCGGCGAGCCAGTCCAGCGATGCGGGATGAGCCGAGCGCCGCCAGATCGCAAGCAGGATGATCGCGGCCGCACCGGTCGAGGCGCCCGACACGAGAAACAGTAGGCCCAGTAGCGTGGAGTCAGCCCAGATGGGCCGGTTGGTAACCGCGAGGAGGACCCCGGTGTAGCCGGCGAGGAAGAGCCCGAAGATGCTCCCGAGCACCGCGATCACCGCCCACGGGCCAGGGCGGCGAAGCGCGCGAACCGGTGCCGACTGGAGCAGCCTCACGTCGGGCCGATCCTCCCCCAGCGCGGCGAGCGCGCCGAGAAACGCGAAGAGCCCGAAGAGCAGCAGCCCCCACGACCCCACCGACATCGGCACCCAGGCCTTGAACATCGGACGGCCGGTGTTGGACTGGATCAGCATGTGCCAGAACCGCTCCGGCTGGGTGAGATCGATGGTGAGCAGGAATCCGCTGATGATCGCGCCGGCGAAGGACAGATAGTAGCCGAGCCGCACCAGCGGCCGATCCGACGGATGGCCGAAGAGGTGGAGCAGGGAGGCGAGGAAGAACGCGCCTCCGGCGATCCCGCCGACGAAGAAATACAGGATGATCCAGCCGGCCCAGTGGGGCGACGCGGTGAAGAAGGTATCAGACATCCGGCGTCTCCTCCTCAGCCGCGCGCGTAGCCTGCTCTGGGCGCAGCGAAGAGTCCATTCGCCGCTTGCGCAGGCCCACGATCCCGAGCAGGGCAAGCAGCACGGCCCCGGCGGTCGAAAGGAGCGAGGCAGGGAGCAGGTTCCGGGTAGGCACCTTGGGGTTTCGGGGGAGTCCGTACACCTCCGGCTCGTCCACCAGCAGATAGAACGAGTTGAGCCCGCCGAGGAACTTGTCGTCCGCGCCGTAGAGGCGGGCCCGTTCCTCGCCCTGCTGGTGCAGCTGCTGCACCCGCGCGTCGGCCAGCTGCTTGAGCTCCCGGATCGGGCCGAACCGGATCGAGTCGGTCGGGCAGGCCTGAGAGCACGCCGGCTCCATTCCGGCCTGAAGCCGGTCATAGCAAAGGGTACACTTCTGCGCCGTGTCCGAGGCGGGGTTGATGTCGATCACGCCGAAGGGACAGGCGGCGATGCAGAGCCGGCAGCCGTTGCACACATCGGACTGGATCACCACGGTATCGAACTCGGTGCGGATGATGGCGCCGGTGGGACAGACCTCGAGACAGGGGGCGCGGACGCAGTGCTTACAGACGTCGCTCATCATGAGCCAGCGTCCCTCGCTCCGGTCCTTGCTGAACTGCTCGATGAACTTGACGTGCCGCCAGTGTTCCCCGTCCAGCCGCCGGGTATTGTCATAGCTGTCGCCGCTCATCTCGTGCCGGCCGCCGCCGGTCGACGGGAGCTGGTTCCACTGTTTACAGGCGACTTCGCAGGCCTTGCACCCGATGCACACCGTGGTGTCGGTATAGAATCCCATCGGCTCAGGCATCACGCCCTCTCCACGTTGCAGACGAAAGCCTTGCCTTCGTGGATGCTCACATTGGGATCGCCGACCAGCGCAGTGAGGGTGTTGACCACGTCGCCGGTCACGACTCCCTCCCATCCCCAGTGCCAGGGCATGCCGACCTGGTGCACCACCTTGTCGCCCAGGCGGAACGGCCGCAGGCGCCGGGTCACCAGGGCCTTGGCCCGGATCTCACCCCGCGGCGTGGTGATCCGCACCCAGTCGGTGTTCCGGATCCCCTTCTCGGCGGCGAGCTCGGGCGAGAGCTCGATGAAGAGCTCCGGCATCAGCTCGGTCAGCCAGGGATTCCAGCGGCTCATGGCGCCGGCGAGATAGTGCTCGGTGAGCCGATAAGTGGTGATCGGATAGGGATAGCGGGGGTCGGCCACGGCTGCGAGCGCGTTGTCGTTGCGCTTCCAGTACTTGAGCACTGGGCTGCTCTGCCGCTGATACAGCGCGTTCCGCACCGGCGACTCCGCCGGCTCGTAGTGGGTCGGCAGCGGACCATCGAGGAGCCCGCTCGGGTTGAAGAGCCAGCCCACGCCGTCCGGCTTCATGATGAAAGGCTCCCGGCCCGAGAGCGCATCGAGCCCGATCCCTCTGGGATCACCCCGGGCGGTGGGCGCCTTGGTCTTGGCAAAATCTGGCGTGTCGTACCCGGTCCACTTGCCCTGGCCCGAATCCCACCAGACCCACTTCTTCCGCTCGCTCCAGGGCCGGCCCTCGAGATCGGCAGAGGCGCGGTTGTACATCAGCCGGCGGTTGGCGGGCCAGGCCCAGCCCCAGTTCAGGTCAGCGCCCGGTGTCCCGGGCCGATCCGGCTCCTTCTTGGCCGCCAGATTCTGGTCCGGCGCGGGGAAGACGCCGCAGTAGATCCATGAGGCGCAGGTGGTGGAGCCGTCATCCTTGAGCTCGTCGAATCCCTTCAGGTGCCGGCTCGGATCACCCGTGTGATAGCCGTTGATCTCCCGCAGCACCTTTTTCACGTCCGGCTCGCCCGGAATGCTCTGCTTGTCGGGTTCGTCGGGTTCGAAGTCCCACACCAGGTGCTTGAAGCCCTGGTCGCGGGGCAGGGTGCTGTCGGCGTACAGCCGCTTGAGCCGCCTGGCGAGCTGGTGCGTGAACCAGGGATCGGAGCGGCACTGGCCCGGCGGGTCGGCTGCCCGGAAGTGCCACTGAAGCATCCGTTGCGTGTTGGTGAAGCTCCCCTCGGTCTCGGCGACTTGGGCGGAGGGGAAGAAGAACACCTCGGTCTTGATGTCCTCCGGCTTGAGCTCGCCCCGCTCGATCTCGGGAGCGTGATACCAGGACGTCGCCGTCTCGGTCAGGAAGTTGTCCTTGACGACCAGCCACTCGAGGTTGCGGATCCCCTTCCGTTCCACGGCGGCATTGAGCGAGGTGGCGGGGTTCTGCCCGATGCAGATCATCCCCTTCACCCGCCCCTCGGCCATGGCGACGAACATCGGCAGATGGGAGTGGTCGCCGGTGATCTTGGGATGCCAGTCATAGCCGAAATCGTTGGTCGGAGTCGCCGCGTCCCCGTACATCGACTTGAAGTAGGAGACGAGGAACTTGTTCATGTTGGCCCAGTAGCCGGTGGCAAGCCCTTGCGTGGCGAGATACTGCCGCAGGGTGCGATGGTCCTTGAGCGCCGATGGGGCATCCATGTATCCGTGAATGCTGTGGTACAGCGTGGGGATATCGGTCGAGCCCTGGATCGACGCATGCCCGCGGAGCGCCATGATCCCGCCGCCCGGCCGGCCGATGTTGCCGAGCAGGAGCTGAAGCAACGCGCAGCAGCCGATCATCTGCGGTCCGTAGGTGTGCTGGGTCCAGCCCACCGCGTAGGCCCACGCGGTCGTCCGGTCGCGGCCCGAGTTCTCCAGGATTGTTTCGGCGACCTTGGTAAAGGTGGCCTGAGGGCAGCCGGTTACCCGCTCGACCATCTCAGGCGTGTACCGGCTGAAGTGGCGCTTCACTACCTGGAAGACGCAGCGCGGGTGCCGCAGCGTCTCGTCGCGGAGGGAAGCGGGCTTTCGCAATGAACGGATCACGGCCTCGAGCGGCTCGCCCGGGTGGGTGGGCTGCTGCGCCTCGGAGCGCCCCGGCGTCCGCAGCTCGGTGCCGGTGCGGGGCTCGCCGGGCTCCTCTCCGTGACGGGCGTACTGCCAGGAGTCGGTCTTGTACTGGCCGATGAAGCCGTTGAAGGGCCACTCCTTGGTGCCCCCCTGATACTCCATGAGTCCCGAGAAGGCGCCTTCCAGCTCCTCGGTATCCTTGAAGTCGCTCCGGACCAGCGTGGCGGCGTTGGTGTAGTTGAGCAGGTACTCCCGGAAGAACGGGTCGCTGTTCCAGCGCTCGCTCTGGATGACGTAATTGATGAGCCCGCCCAGGAAGGCGATATCGGTCCCGGCGCGGATGGGCGCATGGAGATCGCACATCGCGCTGGTGCGGGTGAAACGCGGGTCCACGTGGATGAGCTTGGCCCCGTGCTCCACCTTGGCCTTCATCGGCCAGCGGAAGGCCACCGGGTGGCACTCGGCCATGTTGGAGCCCTCGAACACGATGCAGTCCGAGAGTTCCAAATTGCGCGGGTAGGTGGTCGCCGCGCCGCGACCGAGCCGGGTCCCCAGACCGGGGACGCTAGAGGAGTGTCATATTCGGGCCTGGTTTTCGATCGCCACCACCCCGAGTCCCCGCATCAGCTTCTGC
>JBIOUY010000032.1:0-2717 GCA_044867445.1 Gemmatimonadales bacterium | reverse complement strand
CTGAACCAAGTTGGTGCGGGCGGCATCGTGAGCAAAGCGTCCTCTTTGAGCAAGACGGCGAGGGCGTCCATGTCGCCTCTCTCCCAGGCCCTCATGTACCGGGCGAGCAGCGAGCGTTCAGCCGATTCGGGCACCGCCGGCGCTTCGTCGTCTAGACCGGTTCGGGGGAGTCCCTGGGCCAGAGTCGCACGGGCGCGCTGTAGGGCGCTGTTCACCGACGCCACCGATGAGTCCAGCAGAGACGCCACCTCCGCTGCCCGCCAGCCCAGGACATCGCGCAGGATCAACACGGCGCGCTGACGCGCAGGGAGGAGCTGGATCGTCGTGAGGAAGGCGAGCTCGATGCTCTCCCGGAACGTGTACAGCGCCTCGGGGTCCGGAGAACTCTCCTGGACCTCGGCGAGGAGCATGTCCGGGTACGGCTCGAGCCCAACGATCTCGGCTGCTGGCGGGGAGGGTGGGAGCAGCGGGTCGGCAGGTGGCGCGAATTCCTGGGGCATCACATGCGACGGGCGGCGCTCGATCTCCTTGAGACATGCGTTCGTGGCGATCGTGTAGAGCCACGAGCGGAACCGCGCCCTGCCCTCGAACGTCTCCAGGCTCCGCCACGCCCGGAGAACGGTCTCCTGGACGATGTCCTCAGCGTCGTGAAACGAGCCGAGCATCCGGTAGCAGTGGACGTGAAGCTCGCGATAGTAGGACTCGGTGAGGCGGCGGAAGGCTTGGTGGTCGCCCGCGCGCGCGGCAGCGATGAGCCGGTCCTCGATCTCGGGGTCAGATCGGACTGCGGCTCGGGTCATGTCGCAGAGTCTATGGATCGACGATGCCGAGAGGGGCCCGCTTCTCGCTGTTTCTCAACCTTTGCGACCGGAGTGCGGCCCACGCGCGATCCGCCCGCTTGATAGCTGCATTGAACTATGCCGCAAGCGGGTGTAGGAGGAGCCCCGCTGCCGCGGCCAGGAGGACTAGCACGGGCTCCTTGTTCTTGAACAGCATCACGAATCCCATGGCGGCCAGCGCGATCCCCGCCGTCGGCCAATCGACGACCGCGCCTCGGGTCAGAACGACGGTGGCGCCGGCGATTGCTCCCGCGGCCGCGGCGGTGGCCCCCTTGACGAAAGCCTGCACCGAGGGCCGGTCCTGGTACCGGACGAACCACCGGCCCGGCACCACGACGCCCAGGTAGATCGGGAAGAAGATGCCCACGGTAGCCACGACCGCTCCCACGGCACCGCTCACCAGGTACCCGATGAACGCGGCGGTGATCACCACCGGCCCCGGCGTGATGAGCCCCATGGCCACGGCGTCGAGGAACTGGGGCTCGGTGAGCCAGTGATGCTGCTCCACCACGCCCTCCCGCAGGAACGGGACGATCGCGAGCCCGCTGCCGAAGATGAACGCCCCCGCTTTCAGGAAGAACAACCCGAGAACGAGCAGGGTGGACCCGGAGGTGTCCGCGCCGAGGGCGGCGATGACCGGCCAGGGTATGGAGCCGCTCACCCGGCCGTGCCAAGGCGCAAACCGGGGGGGCGCGTCCCACAGCACCATCAAGAGGCCGGCGCCCACGAACAAGAGCGCGATCTCCGTCCCCGTGACGGCGGTCACGACCCCGGTGATGGCCGAGATGACCCATGGGCGCACATCGACGCGGTTGGTGAGCCGAGCGAGCTTCACTGCGGCGACGGCGATCACCGCCATGACGGCCGGGGCGATGCCATAGAACAGGGCCTGCACTGTCTCCAGCCCCTGGAAGTGCACGTAGAGCACGGCGACCGCCAGCACCAACAGGTAGCTCGGGAGGATGAACGCGACCGCCGTGGCCAGAGCGCCGAATGCACCCCGCTGGAGGTATCCCACCCACATGACGACTTGGGCGGCGAGCGGGCCGGGCATCGTCTGTCCGAGCGCGACCCCGTTCAGGAAGTCACGCTCAGGAACCCAACGCCGGCCTCCTACGAGGTCGCGCTGCATGTACCCGACCGTGGCGATGGGGCCACCGAACCCCCAGGTCCCCAGCCCCAAGAAGTACCGCACGAACTGCCGGAGCCCAACGGGCTCTTCGTGCGAGGTGCGCCGCGGCGGAGTGGGAGAACGCTCCGTCATCTCTCGCCGTTCCCTTCTCCATCGATCTCGCGTCGGCTGGCCGCCAGGATCGCCGCCAGAGTCTCCGCCGCTCTGCGCGTCGAACTCGATGCCGAGACGCTCGAGGTGCTGATGGCGCACCGCGCCGGTGCCGAAGCTCGGGCTCGGTCGGAGGGAGCGGAGCTCCCGGACGCGGCATTCGTATTCAGTCTGAGAGCAGACGGCGCGAGGCCATGGCTACCGAACTGGGCGACAAAGCAGTTCATCGCGGCGCTCCGCGCAGCTGGACTTCCACACTTTCGGTTGCACGACCTCCGTCACTTTATGGCCACCGAGATGCTTGCTGCAGGCGTGCCGATCGCGACAGTCTCACAGCGTCTCAGCCATGCACGCGCGTCAACGACGCTGAACGTATACGCGCACTCCCGGGTTCGGCCAGATCCAGTCCCATCGCACGGCCTGGGCCAGCGCCCGGTGAAGCACCCCGTGGACCCTAGCGACGGTCCCTGGGGCGAGCGGGCAGTCGTTCTTCCCGCCGGCCCGCAGGAGGTGGGCGTAGAAGTCGTCGATGTCGGCAGTCGTCAGCTTGGCCAGGTCGAGGTGACCGAGGTGCGGCCTGAGGTGGCACTCGACGA
>JBIOUY010000031.1:0-2085 GCA_044867445.1 Gemmatimonadales bacterium | reverse complement strand
ACAACATGTCGGTGATCGGGCACTACGATCAGATCGGCGAGTTCCTGGCCGATGTAGCGAGCCTGCAGCGCATCATCGTGCCCTACGACCTCTCGGTTGCTGCGGCCAATACCAACGCCGCGAAAGCTTTGGGCGACACGACCGGGGCGTTGCTCGAGGCCAAGTTCCAGGTCCGTACCTTCGTCAAGTCCTCCACCCCGGAGGGAGAGTCCAGTGGCACGTAACACTCTTCTCGGGCTCGCCCTGCTAGGCGTCCTGACGCTCGCCGGGTGCTCCGGTGCCTCGGAGGACGCCGCGGCGGCCGACGCCAAGGTGGCCGCTCTCAGGGCCCACAACGACAGCCTGCGCAAGGCCCGTCAGCAGGCGGCCGCGGTTCCAGCGCCGGCGGACTCATCCTCGGCGCAGGCCACGCTCGCCGCGACACCGGCAGGTGAGCGGGGGGACAGCACCAAGGAGATGACTGACGCCGAGTCGGCCATGGCCGACTCGGTGCAGAAGGCGAGGGAGATCGAGGTGATGCGCGAGACCTTCGCCTATGCGGGGGGCACGCGCGATCCCTTCAACTCGCTCATCAACGTCGGCAAGATGGGTCCCGAGATCGCGGACCTCGACCTGGTCGGCGTCTATCAGGACCTTCGTCTGCCATCGAACAGCATGGTGGTGTTGCGGGAAAAGGTCACGACCAAGCGTCACAAGATGCGGGTCGGCGACCAGTTGGGTCGGGCGCGGTTGGTGCAAATCCGCCCCCGCGATGCGGTGTTCATGATCAAGGACTTCGGGTTCGAGCGCCAGGAAACTCTCTCGCTGCGTAAGCAGGAGGTCGAGACGCCATGACGGGAATGTATCGCTTGATGCTTGCTGCCGCCGTGGCCTTTGCCGCGGCATCTCCGGCGCGGGCAGAGGGGCCGGGGAGCGGCGAGGTCACCGCCGTCAGCCTCTCTCCTTCCGCGGGGCAGGCACAAATCGCCATCGCCGTGCGCGGCGCGGTCGAGGTTCGGGATTTCCTTCTCGCCTCGCCCGATCGCCTGGTGCTCGATGTCGTGGGCGCCCGGCTGAATCAGACTGCCACCCTCTATGACGGCGTGAAGCGCGGTGGGGTGCTCAACCTTCGCTACTCGCAGTTCCGTCCCGATGTGGTGCGCATCGTACTCGAGCTCGACGGACCCAAGACCTATAAGGTCGACCGGGCCGCCGACATGATCCGGGTCAGCTTCGGCACCGACCAGAAGTTCGCCTCCTGGTCGTCTACCACCCAGTCGGCCGACCAAGCCACTGCGGACCTGGCCGATGCCCCGGCGACGGAGCGGAAGCCTGAGGTGCAGCTCCCGCTCAGCCGCGCCGTGGCTGTCCGCACCAGTGGGGAAGAGCCCCGGATCACGGTCACCTGGGATCGCGCGAGCATCGCCGACGTGGTGGCCGGTTTCGCCGGCTTCAGCGGTCGGACCATTATCCTGGGCAAGGACGTGAAGGGTGAGGTCACCGCCGAGGTGAAGAACCAGCCCTGGCCGATGGCGCTCCAGGCGATCCTGGCGAGCCAGGGTCTCTCCGCTCAGGAGATGGCCGGCGGAATCATCCGGGTGGATGCGCCCGGGGTGCTCTCCGCGCTCGATTCGCTCGAGCCGCTGGAGACCAGCATCGTGCGGGTCAACTACGCCCAGGCCGGCGCGCTCTCCAAGACGGTGGAGAGCATCCTGACCAAGGGCCGTGGCCGGGTAGTGGCCGATACCGGGTCCAACTCCCTTATCGTGACCGATACCCGGAGCCGGATCTCCAACATCAACGACTTCGTGCGCGGGCTCGATGTCCGGACCCCGCAGCTCTCGATCCAGGCCAAGATCATCTTCGTCGATCGCACCGACATCGAGCAGCTGGGCATCAAGTACGACCTGGGCAACCGGAACCAGTTCTTCAACAAAGTGGTCCAACGGACCGACCCGACCACGGGCGATCCATTCGCATCCAACGTCAATATCGTCGACCTGGGCGGCGGTTCGGTCTCGGCCATTGGCAACGCCGATGCCAGTATCACCGGCTCGGCCCTCGACCTGATCTTCTCGACCAGCATCGGCGGGTTCTCGCTCACCA
>JBIOUY010000030.1:0-4077 GCA_044867445.1 Gemmatimonadales bacterium | reverse complement strand
CTCCGGGCCGCTGCATCAGCCCAGGGCCGGCATTCCAGCCGGCACGGATGAGATGTTGATATCCGTCATCTCCTTTCGTTTGGCGCCTCGTGGCGCAGTGGCGACTTTCACCGCATCCGGCTCAAGCAAGCCCCTCGGGGTAGCGGGCGGGCAGAAGTGCTGGTCCGGTTGCCACGGTTGGCGTGATGCTGTCGGTGGCAGTGGGCGTGTATGAGACGGGGTTCGGTGTCGTCCGGCGTGCCGTCCACTCGCGTGGCGATCTGGATGATCGTCTTGCGGGCGGCGAGCTGCCAACGTTCCCACTCACGTGGGGTCTGTGGCGGGTCGGTGACGGGCAAGAGCCAGTCGCCGCAGATGCGACAACGGCCGTGCTGGGCCTCGAATAGGCGCAGGCTGGTCGTGTCGATCGACAGCGGTGGCGCCTTGCTGCGCCGTTTGGCCCAATAGCCTGCGAGGGCGGGGTCGTCTGGGGCCGCCGCGCCCTTGACCATTGGGTGTCGGACGATCCTGGTCCAGGCGAACCTGTGGAGGTAGGCGCCGCTGTCGCGGTCGCCGAACACCCACTGGCCGCGCCTGGCCTTGTTGAACTGGCCGAAGTACCGGGCGATGACCCAGGACGCCGGCTTGTTCGGATGGGTGTAGCCCGCCCATTTGTAGGCGAGTTTCCACACGTAGGCGTCCAGCGCGGAGAACACCTCGCTGGAGACCACTCCCCGGTAGTAGGCGGCCCAGCCCCGAATGATCGGGTTGAGCCGTTTGATCACCGCCCGAGCGTTGGCCCCGCGCAGGGACCGCATCTCGGTGCGCAGCCTCTTCCGGATCCGTCTCTGAGCCGCCTTGCTTGGCTTGATCAGGAGCTTGCCGGACTGCTGGCGGACGTTGAATCCCAAGAAGTCGAAGCCCTCGTTGAGTGAGACGACGCGCGTCTTGTCCTCGCTGAAGGCGAGACCCCTGGGCGCCAGCCAACTGGCGAGCCTGGCCTTGACCTGCTCAGCCTCGTGCCTGGAATGGCACAAGGCAACCAGGTCGTCGGCGTACCTGATAAGCACCGGGGAGCCCGTGGCCGTCCAGCCGGCAGCCCTGCCGGTGGTGCAGTAGCGGACCCCGGCAGCCTGCTCCATCCCGTGCAGAGCGACGTTCAGCAGCACGGGGCTAACTACCCCGCCTTGTGGAGTTCCCTCCTCGGTGCGAGACAGCCGTCCTTGTTCGACCACGCCCGCTTTCAGCCACTGCCGGATCATCCCCCTCTCGGGGAACGACCCGAGCATCGCCAAAATGTGGTCGTGGGCGATCCGGTCGAACGCCCCGGCCAAATCCGCGTCCAGAACCCACCGGCGCTTCGGGCTTGCGCCCCTCGCAGTCCGGTAGATCGCTCCGATCGCGTCATGACAGCCGCGGCCCGGTCGAAATCCATACGATCTCGGTTCGAACCGCGCCTCCCACTCGGGCTCCAGCGCGTTGACGACCCGGGCTTGGTGAGCCCGGTCGAGAATGGCGGGGATACCGAGTGGACGCCGCTTTGCGCCACTGCCCTGCTTCGGGATGTACACGCGCCTGACCGGCAACGCCGTGAACGGCTCGGTGCTGTGCTGCATCCGCTCAACCAAGCCCATCTTGGCCTCGGGAGTCAGCGCCACCTCGCCATCCACGCCGGCCGTCAAGCGCCCAGCGTTGCGTTCGGTCACGCGGCGCACGCTCACAAGCGTGTTGGCGCGCGACCGAAGCATCAACTTCTGCAGGTTGCGGACCCGCTTGAGGTCCCCCGCCTGCGACGCCGTGAAGATCCGCTGCCGCAACCGCCGTACGCTCTCATCGGCTGCACGCCAGTCAACCTGGCACCAGTCGCCGAGCGCGTCCTCTGGTCCGTTCACCACGCCGACCATGGCCGCTGTGGCGTCCAACTTGTCCTCGGGTTCCGGGGCTTTGGTCATCGTCCTCTTCACAGGCTCACCTGACCGCGTCAGCACCCTTTCGGGTCCGGGCACCACGTCCCGTATCCGGCCGGTTATTCAGGACAGCCAGCCGGAGGGGACCAGCCATTCGCGTCCCGGGTTCCCGGCGCCTTTCGGCTACCGGCATTCGCTTCTCGGTCATCACAATCCCGCCGAGGGACTGGGCCTTCCTCACGGTCGGCTTACCGGCCAAAGACCGGACCTCGACGGGGGTTACCGCGTTTCGCATGCACGAGCTACGACCGGGGTGGGTGCCTCCTGTGTCCCGAGGACGGCGGTGCTCTTCCCGACTGAGCGCGCTCCCCAGCCGGCGCCTGCCGCTTCTCAGCGGCCAGTCCCTGCGCCCCGCTCCAGCATCCCACCAACGGAGCTGACCGTAACGAGACATCAGCCAGAGGTTCAAGTGCTTCACCCGTCCGGTCTGCCTCTCGCCTGTAGCCCCCGGATGGAACGAGGGCCCCTGGGCTTTTGCCTGATGCTTCGAACCCCGCCGGGAGCACCAGCGACGCACGTCAGGCCGAGGCCAGGCCATGAGCACAAGCCCGGAACTACGCCTTCGATAATTCGTCGAACCTCCAATCAACGAGTTCACTCCATGCAAGCGACCTCACGTCGCACGCGGCGGTCGGTCTTGACCCGATCACCGGCCCTGACCGGCACAAGCGACGGCGCGATCACGTCGCAGGCAACGCCGATGCGCGCCAGCAGCCGGAAGAGGTCGTAGCCGCAGGGCCCGGCTTCGTAGGCGACGGCCAAGCCCTTCGGTCCACCGAGCCGAGCGACGAAACGCCGCACGGCCCGCTCGGTGTTCTCGAGCCGCGTCACCTCCGGCTTGCCGCCCACAGCCGGCAGCACACCGGCCACGAGCGAGTTCTTGTGGACATCGAACACGATCCACCGGTCGACATCGGCAGGAGCGATGGAGCTAACGTCCGGCATGGGCTGGTCCTCCTTCGTATGCGGCACTGGCCGCAGCGGTCGTTGACAGCCGCCACGCTAGCCCGCGACAGATGCGAACACCGAGGGCCAGCCCGCCTCGGCGTCCATACTGACTAGCAGTGCTGTGCCGGTGATGGAGGTGGGCCCTCCGGGATCGCCTTGCAGGAGGAGATCCCAAACCACCGCAAGGGGCGTCGGTAAAGAGCCGGGGGTCTCGAGCGTTGCGGGAAAAGTCGGACAGCCAGTCCGGCAGGTGTGAGCCAGGAAGGCGAGCGCGAGCGAACCACTGATGAAGCGTCGTAAGTAGAGAACGGTGACATCGAAACCGGGGTCTCAGAGCTATCCCGGCATGAGTCTGGGGGGTACCTGCTTACTGCCCAGGCGGTGTCCGGCGTGCAGGTAGCGCGAGCCTGGCTCAGGCGCTGGCAGGGAACGTGGGAACCTGCCGCCTCGAAAGTGTCGACCAAGTCGACATGGGTGGTTGTTGCGCCCCTGGTCGCGAGAGGGAGACCCGCAAGCGGTAGATACCGCGAGCGGCCGAGTACCGGTTGCGAGGCACAGGGGCGGACCGGCCCGTAGTGCGCGCCGGGCTGGCCGTGTTGCTAGCTGGTGGAAGTCCAGTCGGACCGACCCCAAGCGGGGTCCGTAGCCAAAAGGCGGGGGTATGCCTCGCCGGGCGCAGGAAGATCGGAGATCGAGAACGGGATGCAAGTGAGGCTCCAGGGGAGCGGGAGATGGGCGCCGGGCCGGGAAACCGCCGGGATGAGCGCCCGCTGCCTGTCGAGCGCGAGCTGCTGGTGCGTGCTGTGCTCGCTGCGATCGGAGTGCGCAGGACAGGGCGCCCGCCGTGAGGTGGGGTCTGAAGGGTTTGAGGCGAACTGCCGGGCCGTAGCCAAGGCTCTTGGCGAACCGGTCGGCCAGATCCAGGTGATACCGAGCCTGCACTATGGGGGCGAAGGAAGTACTTGGGGTGCCTGGACGCAACAGGGTGTGTGCGGGCGGCACGGCGGGAAAGCAACACGCGTTACCCCGGGAGGTCTCGTACGGTCCCGCCCGACGGGGTCGGGTACCTGGGCGTATAAGCCGTCAGGCGAAGTCGCCGGGGATGCCGTGCGAGAAGTCGGAGTGACCCACGGTACTCAGGAACCGGGGAAGAGCAAAAGCCCCGGGATCGTCCCCTTGTGGG
>JBIOUY010000029.1:0-9065 GCA_044867445.1 Gemmatimonadales bacterium | reverse complement strand
CCTCTCGACTCCAGCTCCACCAGAGATTCATCGAGAGTGCAGCGAGTCCCTCGATGCGGGCCGGAAGGTAGGGGATCCGGCTGTGCTCCGTAATCATGCCCTAGTATAGCCGCGCCAGGGTCGGCAGGGCACCCGGGCTCGCTGGTGTAGCAGCAACAATTTTGTCGCGCCGGCGGCAGTGCAGACGGCCCCCCGACCTAGGTTCGCACCAGCCGCCGGTAGGCGACCCGGTGAGGCTGATCGGCGTCGGGACCCTTTCGCTTTCTGAGATCCTCGATGTACAGCTGGTAGTTCCCCTCATACCAGAACACCTCACTGTTTCCCTCAAACGCCAGGATGTGGGTGGCAATGCGATCGAGGAACCATCGGTCGTGGCTGATGACGACAGCGCAGCCGGCGAAGCCCAGCAAAGCCTCTTCCAGCGCCCGGAGCGTGTCCACGTCGAGATCGTTGGTGGGCTCATCCAATAGCAGCAGGTTCCCGCCGCTCTTGAGCAGCTTGGCGAGGTGGACCCGGTTGCGTTCCCCACCGGAAAGGGTACCGACCTTCTTTTGCTGGTCGGCTCCGCGAAAGTTGAATCCGGCGCAGTAGGCCCGGGCGTTCACGGTGCGCCGGCCGAACTGGAGCTGGTCTTGGCCGCCCGAGATCTCCTGATAGACCGTATGCTCGGGGTCGAGCGCCTCCCGGCTCTGATCGACGTACGCGATCTTGACTGTCGACCCAACCTGCAGCATGCCCGCGTCGGGGCTCTCCCGCCCAGTCATCATCCGGAAGAGCGTGGTCTTGCCGGCTCCGTTCGGGCCGATCACTCCCACGATGCCGCCCCGGGGCAGGGAGAAGTTCAGCTTTTCGAACAAGAGCCGGTCGCCGTACCCCTTGGCTACGTCCTTGGCGATCACGACCTCGTCGCCCAGCCGATCGGGCACTGGGATGAGGATCTCGGCGGTTCCCTCGGTCTGCCGCTCGGCTTCCTCCCGCAGTTCTTCGTATCGGGTGATGCGCGCCTTGCTCTTGGCCTGGCGCGCGCGCGGGGCCATGCGAATCCACTCCAGCTCCCGCTGGAGGGTCTTCTGCCGCGCGGAAGCCTGCTTCTCCTCATTCGCCAGCCGCGCCTGCTTCTGTTGCAGCCAGGAGGAGTAGTTGCCTTCCCAGGGAATCCCGGCGCCCTGATACAGCTCGAGAATCCATCCGGCCACGTTGTCGAGGAAGTAGCGATCGTGAGTGACCGCGACGACGGTGCCGGCGAATTCGGCGAGGTACCGCTCCAACCACCACACGCTCTCGGCATCGAGGTGGTTGGTCGGCTCGTCCAGCAGCAGCATGTCGGGCTGCTCCAGCAAAACCCGGCAGAGCGCCACCCGGCGCCGCTCCCCACCGGAGAGCGTCTTCACGTCGGCATCGCCGGGTGGCAGGCGCAAGGCATCCATGGCGATGTCGACTTTGTGATCCAGCTCCCAGAGGCCGAGCACGTCGATCCGCTCCTGCAGGTTGCCCTGCTTCTCCAGGAGTCGGGTCATTTCCTCCTCGCTCATGGGCTCGGCGAACCGCGCGCTCAGCTCTTCGAACTGCCGGAGAAGTGCGCGCTGCTCTGCGACGGCCTCCTCGACGTTGCCGCGGACATCCTTCGAGGCGTCGAGCTGGGGCTCCTGGGGGAGAAAGCCCATCTTGGTCCCGGGGAGCGGCCGAGCGTCGCCCAGGAAGTCGTGATCCACCCCGGCCATGATGCGCAGGAGGGACGACTTGCCCGCGCCGTTGGCGCCGAGGACGCCGATCTTGGCGCCGGGGAAGAAGGCGAGATGGATGCCCTTGAGGATCTCGCGGGAGGGCGGCACGACCTTGCGGAGGTCGCGCATGGTGAAGATGTATTCGCCGGCCATGGGGGAGAGAAGATAGTTAGGGAGGTCGCAAGTCGCAGGTCGCGGGTCGCGAGTCACGGGTCATGGGTCACGGCTCTCCGGTGATCAGGCATTCGGTACGGTCCGCGACCCGCAGCCCGCGACCCACGGCCCGACAAAAAAAGGGCGCCCCAGCGGGGACGCCCTCGGTTCTGCACCTGCGACGACCGGCTCAGCTCAGATGGCGATTGACCATCTTGGTCATGTCGAACATGGACACCTGGCTCTTGCCACCGAAGACGGGACGAAGCTTGTCGTCGGCGTTGATGGCCCGGCGGTTCTTGCTGTCTTGGAGTCCGTTGCGCTTGATGTAGGCCCAGAGCTTCTTGGTGACTTCGGTGCGGGGGAGTGGGCTGGAACCGACCACGGCCGCGAGTGAGGAACTAGGGGTCATCGGCTTCATGAACGCCGCGCTAGGAGTGCGCTTCTTGCCAGACTTCTTGGCGGCTTTCCGAGCGGTCTTTCGTGCAGCCGGCCTCCTGGCGCTCTTCTTTGATCTCTTCGCGGCAGTCTTCTTCTTGGTGGCCATCGCGCGTCTCCAGTGAATGTGAGAGCCTGCGTGCCTCGGGACCAGCAAAACTACCGTGTCATACAGTACACGGACGGCGCAGAGTTGCAATAGGGAAGCCGCCATTTTCCCTCGGAAAGTCCCGCCGCGCGTTGCTCGATGCGCCGCTGTGATGCCGCCCGGACGCGCCCGTGCGCAGCCATCCGCTATATCTTCCGCATAGCCCACGGAGCCGCTGACTCCCTGCCGAAACCCCAGAACCGGTTGCTCCCATGTCTCTGCTCCCCCGCTCGAAGCCGCTGCTGCTCCTGCCGGTGCTGTTCACCGGCACGCTCTCTCTATCGGGCCATCGTAGCCCTGCCTGTGCGCCGGACAACGCCGGCCTGACCCTGCCGCAGGGGTTTTGCGCCGTCGTCCTTGCTTCTGGTCTCGACGGTGTCCGCCATCTCGCCGTCGGTCCAACGGGTGATCTCTATGCCGCCGTGAGCGGCGGAGGTGATGGGAAGGGGGTCGCGGGCTTTCGCGATCGAGACGGTGACGGCAAGCCCGAGGAACGGGTCGCCTTCGGCCCGTCGGGTGGAAACGACGTCGCGGTTCATGCCGGCTATCTCTACCTTGCGCTGGACAACCGAGTGCTGCGCTGGCGACTCACGCCGGGGAAGCTCGCTCCGGAAGGCAAGGAGGAGATCGTCATCGACCAGCTTCCTGATGAGGGAAACCACAAGGCCAAGACGCTGGCCTTCGGCGCGGCCGACGCGATGTACCTGAAGATCGGCTCGGCCACGAACAGCTGTCAGGCTGCCGATCGGAAGGCTGGCTCTCCGGGGCAGGATCCCTGCACCGAGCTGGAGCGTCATGCCGGGATCTGGCAGTTCAGCGCCAGCCGCACGGGACAGGGGTTCAAGGATGGAAAGCGGATCGCGACCGGCCTTCGCAACGCCGAGGCGATCACGATCCAGCCCGGCACCGGCGATCTCTACGCCGCGATCCATGGACGCGATCAGCTGGCCGACAGCTGGGGATTCAGTGACGAGATCAGCGCCGAGAATCCAGCCGAGGAACTGGTGCGAGTGCAGCCGGGGGACAACTTCGGATGGCCCTATTGCTACTACAGCAATCAGTATCGCAAGAAGGTGCTGGCTCCGGAGTACGGAGGCGATGGACGCAAGGTCGGCCGCTGTGCTGCGGCCAAGGACCCGATCATCGCATTCCCGGGGCACTGGGCCCCGATGTCGCTCGCATTCTACCCCGGCGAGAAGTTCGGGTCGGCCTACACCGGCGGTCTCTTCGTCGCCTTCCATGGTTCATGGAATCGAGCCCCGCTCCCGCAGGCGGGATTCCGAGTCGCGTTCGTGCCGTTCGCCGATGGAAAAGCGACCGGGAGCTACGCCACCTTCGCGACCGGCCCCACGCCGACCGACCTACGCGCGACCGGTCTCGCGGTAGGGACCGACGGGTCGCTCTATCTCTCGGCGGACAAGAACGGCCGGATCTGGAAGATCTTCAGAAGGTGACAGCTGAGAGGTGAGACGTGAGAGGTGAGAGGTGAGAAGGGAGGACTGGGAAGTAAGGGGTGAGGAGTAAGGAGCGAGGAGTGACTCCTTATCCCGACAACCTTGCCCCGAACGCAGCGAGGGGAGCACAGCGAGGAGGAGGGATCTCCTGTGAGTTTGTCCAAGCCGGCGGAGTAGATCCCTTCAAGGCACCCTCGGGATGGGATTGCTTTCTTGTCGGCCTGTCACCTCTCACCTGTTACCTGTCACCTTTGACCTCTCACCTGTCACCTTTCACCTCTCACCTTTTCAGCGCTCGCTCCACCGCCCGTAGATCCGGCTCGATCTCAATCGGCCGATTGGCATCCCTCGGGGCCGGCTCGGTCTCCCGGTGATATCGCAGCAGGATCTCGGGATCCTTGAGAATGTGGCCAGTGAGCACCGCCACAGTGTGTTCCTCCGGCGCCATGAGTCCGCGTTTCACCAGTTGCCGCACGCCGGCGACACTGGCGGCGCTCGCCGGCTCGCAGCCCACCCCGCACCCATCCACCGCAGCCTTGGCTTCCAGGATCTCGCCGTCCTCGACCGCCAGGACCACGCCGTTGGTTTCACGGATCGCCCGCACCGCTCGTTCGTAGGAGGCAGGGTCGCCGATCCTGATAGCTGTCGCCACGGTCTCCGCCTTCACCGTGTGCCGTCGAGCGAAGCCCTCAGAGAAGCTCTGCGCGAAGGGGGCCGCTCCGGCGGCTTGTACTGCCGCGAGCCGAGGCATCCGGGAGATCAGGCCCCAGGCGTACGCCTCCCGCAGCGCTTTTCCGAAGGCGGCGGTGTTTCCCAGGTTGCCCGCGGGCAACACGATCCAGTCGGGTGGTGTCCAGCCGAGCTGCTCGAGCAGCTCCAGCACGATGGTCTTCTGGCCCTCGAGCCGGAAGGGATTGATGGAGTTGAGCAGATACACGCCGAGTTTGGCACTGGCTTCCTCCACCAAGCGGAGGCAGTCGTCGAAATCGCCTCGTACCAGCAGCGTACGAGCCCCATAGGCGAGCGATTGCGCCAGCTTGCCGAGCGCCACACCGTCGGCGGGCACCAGGACCAACGCCGGAAGCTCCGCCTGCGAGGCGTAGGCCGCAAGCGAGGCCGATGTGTTGCCCGTCGAGGCGCACGCTACCGCCGTAGCGCCGATGCGGACTGCCTGGGTCACTCCGACCGTCATCCCCCGGTCCTTGAACGAGCCGGTGGGATTGTGCCCCTCGTGCTTGAGCAACAGCCGCTGCACCCCAGTCCACCGGTCGAGCGCGTCGCGATGCACTAGCGGAGTATTACCCTCGGGATGAGACACAATCTGACTGGCGCCGGGAAGGACGATCTCGCGAAAGCGCCAGACTCCGGATACTGGTGTTGCCGGTTCTCGGCCGCGCCGCTCAGTGAAGCGTCCGAGCAGCTCATCCCGAGTCAGGTCCGGTGGGCGGTGCTGGATCTCGAGGAGTCCACCACATGCTGGGCAGCGCGAATGGGGATCGGTTTCGGGAATTTCATTGCCGCAAGCAAGGCAGGCCTGCCAGCTCGTCGGGCGTTCGGTCTGGAATCGCACCGCCTTACCTCTCCTCGAGGATCTGAGCCCCGGCCCGGTCTACTGGTGCAACTCGGATGTCGCAGGCCATGCCCCGCCCAGCATACGCGGCTGCCATCGCGGCCCCGATGCGATCCCCCGAAGCACGCCCTCGGGCAAGGGCAAATGCCGTAGGTCCGCTTCCGGAAATCGAGCTCCCCACCGCGCCGGCCGCCAACGCAGCAGCTTTGGCCTCGGGAAACCCCGGCAGCAGCGGCGCGCGCGCCGGCTCGGCGATGCGGTCGTCGATCGCACGTCCCAGAAGGGCATAGTCGCCGGCGGCCAGGGCTGCCACCACCGCCGCGACCTGCGCCGCCTGATGCAGCGCCACCGCGCGGGTCACGTCGCGCGGGAGGACTGAACGGCCCTCCACCGTGCGCAGTTGTTGATCCGGCCGCACCAGCACGACGAAAAGCTCCTCCGGCACGGGCAGCCGCACCAGATCGAGCGGCTCCATCGATCGAATGAGCACGATCCCGCCGAGGAGCGCGGGCGCGATGTTGTCAGCGTGTCGGCCGGCGACGGCTTCCTCCGCTGTGAGGCAGGCCTCGACCAGAGCGGTTGAATCGAGTGGCCCGCCGAGCAACGCGTTCACCGCGACAGCCGCGGCCACCGCGGAGGCCGCGCTGCCTCCTTGCCCGCCCGAGAGAGGGAGCTCCTTGCGCACCCAGAGTGCGAGGCCCCGGTCGTCGCGGCCCGCGCCGGCTCGTTCCAGGACCGCCCTGGCCGCCAGCGCCGAGGTGTGGCGCTCGGCTTCGCGGGGGAGAGACTCATGTCCCGGGTCCATCACGCGGATACCAGGCGCGTCGCTCCATTCCGCGCGAACGGTATCGCCGAGTCCCGCAACAGCCAGCCCCATGATATCGAGCCCGGGCCCGACGTTCCCGACGCCGCCAGGCGCGTAGGCCGTCACCGCACGCGGCCCAGTCATGCGCCCGCCAGGCGCAGAATATCGTTGAGCACTCCCGCGGCAGTGACCTCGGCCCCCGCGCCTGGTCCGGTGATGACCAACGGGTTCGCTTTGTACCGCGCGGTGGTAAACACCACCTGATTGTCCGACCCCTTGATCGCGGCCAGCGGGCTGGACGAGGGCACCGCTCGGAGCCCGACAGCGATCTTGCTTGGCGTCGCGGTCGCGACGTAGCGCAGGACCATTCCCTCGGCGGCCGCAGCATCCACCCGGCGCTTCCAACCGGCGTCGAGCTGTTCCAGGCGCTCGAGAAATTCGGGGAGGGTGAGCTTTCTGGCCCAATTGGGCACCAGCGTCTCGACGGAGGAGCGGCGGAGCTCACCCGGATAGCCCAACAAGCGGGCCAGGATGAGCGCCTTGCGACCCACATCCATGCCGGAGAGATCTTCCCGAGGATCGGGCTCGGTATAGCCCCGGCTCATGGCGCTCCGGACGGCTTTGGAGAACGGGACGCCGGAGGAGACTTCGCTGAGCACGAACCCCAGGGTGCCGGAGAGGAGTCCCTCGATCCGCTCCACCCTGTCACCCGACTCGATCAGCTTGTGATAAGTATCGATGATCGGGAGACCCGCACCAACGGTCGCCTCGTGCAGGATCCGGCGGCCGCGAGCGCTCGCGGTCTCCCACAGGGCATCGCTCACCCCGCGGCGCCCGGTGAGCGGACGCTTGTTGGCCAGGACCAGATCCATGCCATGAGTCAGGGCGGTCTCCAGCGCGGGCGAGGTGTCGTCGGCGGTGACGTCCACCAGCACCGGCCGGGTGAGGGCATAGCTCGCGATGTGAGCGATGGCCTCCTCGGCAGTGGCAGCCCGCCCTTTGGGTGCGTCCGCCAACGGCCGGCGCTTCCGCTTTTCTGCGGCAAGTGTCGCCAGTCTCCGGACACTCAGTCCCTGAGGGTCGAATACGAAGCCCGATCGATCGATCACCGCGGCCACCCGCAGCGAGAGGGCGGGCCGTCGCACTTGCCCGATGAGCGTCGCCAGCGTGCGGCCGATCTGGCCAAAGCCGAGCAAAACCACCTCCATACGCTCTGGCCGGATAACGGCGCCGCCGGCAATACGCGACAGCTGAAACGCGGCATGGATTCGCCGCTGCGCCTCGGCGGCTTCCTTGGCCGAAACCACAATCGAGATGTTGAGCTCGGAGGAGCCCTGCGCGATCGCGACCACGTTGATCCCGCCCGCTCCGAGGGCGGAGAAGACACCGGCCGCGATGCCGGGTGTTCCCGCCATCCCGAGACCCACTACGGCGACGGTTGCCATTCCCTCGACCACCTCCACCCCATCGATTTCGCCGCGGGCGATCTCGCCTCGGAATTCCCGCTCCAGGCTTTCCCGGGCCTCCTCGCCGAGAGCCTCGGGGACGCTGAAGCAGATCGAGTGTTCCGATGAGGCCTGGGAAATCAGCGACACCGAGATCTGCCGGCTGTGCAGTGCCGCGAAGGTGCGGGCGGCGATGCCAGGGACCCCTAGCATACCGTTGCCGGTGACGGTGACGAGCGCCTGACCCAGGGCCGCGGTGAGCGCCTTCACCGGAAAGCGAGCCCGGGCGACCCGCTCCGAGACCTCGGTCCCGGGGGACCCGGCGTCGGCGAACGGACGCACGAACACCGGAATGCGCCGGCCGGTGACCGGGATGAGCGCGCGGGGGTGCAAGACCTTAGCTCCGTAATACGCCAGCTCCGCCGCCTCGCGGGCGTGCAACTGAGGCACGACTCGAGCATCGGGAACCACCCGCGGATCGGCAGTGAGCAGCCCGGGGACGTCCTTCCAGAGGGAGACTCGCGACGCCCCCAAGCCCCGGGCCAGGAGGGTCGCGGTCAGATCGGAACCCCCGCGGCCAAGGGTCGCGACCTCTCCTTCCGGGGTTCCCCCGATGAAGCCCGGCACGACTGGAATTACCCCACGCGCCAGCAGGGGGGCGAGGACGCGCTGAACGCTGCGGTCCGTGCGATGAAAGTCGGGCGCCGCCTGACCGAAGGCGGCATCGGTATGGATGAGCTCCAGGGCGTCGACGTACTTGGCTTTCGCGCCATCGGCCTCGAGCGCCGCCTCGACCAGCCTGGCGCTGAGCCGCTCTCCCCGAGAAATGAGGTAATCGGTGGTACGGGAGGTGAGTTCGCGCAGGAGGCGAAGCCCTTGGGCCAGGGCTTCGAGCTCCTCGAAGACGTCACTGATGTAAGCCAGGACGTCGGCCCGCTCGCGTCCCGCCGGGAGCAACGCCCTCGCCACCTCGGCGTGACGGGAACGCAGCCGGGCGATCAGCGAGGCGACGGTGCGCGCCTCTCCGGTTCCGGCCTGTTGGGCGACGCCGAGTAACGCATCAGTCGTCCCCGCCATGGCGGAGACGACCACGACGGTGGGCTCCGGACGGTGGCGGCGGATGATGTCGACGGCGTGGCGGACGGCGGCGGAATCGGCCAGCGACGCACCGCCGAACTTGTGCACATGAGCCGCTCGGCGGGATCGGGGCATAGGGGGAGGTTAATAGAGGTCACGGGTCGCGGGCTACGGGTCGCGGGCTCCTTGCGACCCGCGACTCGCGACCCAAGACTTCTATCCATGCTCACCCTGCTCAAGCTGCTGCAGTC
>JBIOUY010000028.1:0-2024 GCA_044867445.1 Gemmatimonadales bacterium | reverse complement strand
GCCCCACGCCGTCGTCCAGTGCACGGATTCAGCCGACGTGATGGCCGTGATTGCGGCGGCCCGCGACCGCGGCGTCGACCTGGCCATTCGGGGCGGAGGCCACAGCGTTCCCGGATTCGGTACGGTGGACGACGGGCTGGTCATCGACCTGTCGCCGATGAAGGGCCACGAGGTCGGCGACGTCGTGGCCGGCCCGCTGTTCTACGACTTCGACGACGCCGCGGCGGTTTTGGCGTGCTACCGCGACTTCATCGCCGAGGCACCCGAGCAGCTCGGATGCTTCTTCGGCTGGCAAATCGCGCCGCCGCTGCCGTTCATCCCCGAGCACCGGGTCGGGGATCTGTTCTGCGTGCTGGTCACGTGCTGGAACGGTCCGCATGAAGAGGCCGAGCAGGTGCTCCGGCCGCTCCGCGACGTCTCCGAGGTGCAGGCGGAGCAGGTCGAGGTGATGCCGTTCCCAGCCCTGCAGAGCGCCTTCGACGATCTCGTCCCCAAGGGCATGCAGAACTACTGGAAAGCGGACTTCGCCACCGAGCTCACCGACGAGGCGATCGCTGCTCACGTGGAGCACGGCCAGAGGACGCCGCACGTGAGTTCGTCCATGCATCTCCACCCGATCAACGGCGCGGCGCAGCGAGTCGGCGCCGAGGAGACCGCCTTCGGACACCGGGACAAGAGCTTTGCGCCGGTGATCGTCGGGATCTGGCCAGACCCTGCCGACAACGAGGCCAACACAAAGTGGGTGAGGGACTACTACGCAGCCATTCATCCCCACTCAGGAAGCGAAGGAGGCTACATCAACTTCATGTCCGGCGACGACGACTACCGTGCCGCCGAGAACTACGGCGCCAACTACGAACGGCTCTCGGCAGTGAAGGCGGCCTATGACCCGGACAACCTCTTCCACGTCAACCAGAACATCGCTCCGGCGAAGCGGAGGTGAGCGCGATGACTGGACTGTTGTCGACACAACGAACAAGCGAAATGGGTTGGGAACCCGACCCATCGCTGATCGACGCGGCGCGCGAGATCGCTCCGATCCTCCGGGCGCACAGCGACGAGGCAGAGCGGGAACGACGCCTGTCGCAGCCGGTGTTGGATGCGCTGCGCGGGAAGGGTCTCCTGCGAATGACAACGCCCCGATCTCTCGGCGGGTTGGAGACCGACCCCGTCACCCGCGCCCTCGTCGTTGAGGAGGTAGGTCGCCACGACTCCGCTGCCGCGTGGACGCTGGAGAACCCTCTGGACTGGGCCTTCAACTGTTGCCGTCTCCCCGACGAGGGAGTAGAGGAGATCTACAGCGGCGGAGCGGACATCCTGATCGCCGGCCAGTTCGGCCGCCCACTGAACGCAACCTCGGCCGACGGCGGATACCGCATCTCTGGTCGAGCCCCGTTCGTCAGCAACTGCTATGACGCCGACTGGATCTTGTCAACAGTCCTCGTGGACAAGGACTCCGCCGCGGGCCAGCCCGAGGAGCGCATGGTCTACTTCCCCCGCGAAGGGTGCGAGATCATCGATACGTGGGACGTCATGGGGATGCGCGGCACGGGCAGCAACGACATCGCGGTGACTGACGTCTACGTGCCCAAGTCCAGGACCTTTCCGATGGTGCCGGACTTCGAGCCGGGATCACACTATCGGGGCCCGCTGTATCGACTCCCGCTCACCGGAGTGCTGGCGACCGGGATCCCGACGCCGATGCTAGGGGTGGCGCGACGAGCTCTCGACGAGGTGACCGAACTCGCCCGGACCAAGAGCCCGGTGGCATCGAACGGCCTGCTGAAGGAACGCGCGTTGGCGCAAGTCCAGCTGGGCCGAGCGGAAGCGACCCTGCGCTCCGGGCGCCTGTTGCTGCTTGACACCCTGAGTGAAGCGTGGCAGAGATGCCTCGACGGCGAGACCCACTCGCTGGAGCAGAAGGCGGACCTCCTGCTCGCCATGGCCCACGCGATGAGCAGCGCCGTCCAGGCGGTGGAGCTTGCGTGCAGCATCGCGGGAACTACGGCGTTTCGAGTCACCAG